>JACOXM010000001.1 GCA_016176285.1 Candidatus Giovannonibacteria bacterium
CAGCCAGTTCGCCGCGAAGCGGCGAGCAATTTTGCGGAGCGCGGCCGCCTCGCGGCCGCGCGGAGCAACCCTTTCAAATCGCGAAGTTTCTATTGGCGGAGGAGGTGGGATTCGAACCCACGGACGGCTTTTGACCGTCACGGCTTAGCAAGCCGTTCGTTTGAACCGCTCACGCACTCCTCCCTCGGCTGTAGCACACTACTAGTGAAGCCAAACTTTATTTCTAAAGATATCTCCGTATCACTATTTTAGCAATTCTTCATTAGGTTTCTTGTCATTCAGATCTAATGAATTTTTTAACCTGGCAATTAAATGTTTTTTCTTGGTATATTCCGTCTTTAATTCCTTCTCTCTACTAAATGCGTCGTATTTATTTAGGAACGCTTCATAATAAATTAGCCTCAATGGAATTTTATTTTTTGTAGATTTCACTTTCCCGGAATTATGCGTTTTCAGCCTTTTCTTCAAATTTTCCGTACATCCGATATATTTTGTCTGTGAATTCTCGCTTTTAAGTAAATAGACGTAATACATAGTTTTTGAACCGCTCCCTCGGCCGTAGCCCTACGGGCGAGGCACGCACTCCTCCGTTCCC
This sequence comes from Candidatus Giovannonibacteria bacterium, assembly GCA_016176285.1. Classification (GTDB taxonomy): domain Bacteria; phylum Patescibacteriota; class Minisyncoccia; order JACPKW01; family UBA11713; genus JACOXM01. The sequence continues at coordinate 596 of JACOXM010000001.1, forward strand.
ATATATTGTATACGTTTTTTACTTTTTTAAAGCCTTTGACTTAAATATAAAGATTATGCAAATATGTCTTGAGAATCTGATCTTAATAGGGGAGGGAGAAAGAAAAATGACTAACGCAGAAGAGTTTTATGGAATTTTATATTCAAGTGAGGCAATGAGGGATGTTTGTCGGATAATCCAGGGAATTGCCGACGACAGTTCGACCGTCCTGATTACGGGCGAAACCGGAACAGGGAAGGAGCTTGTAGCAAGGGCTATATTTCAAACGAGTAACTGCCTAAATCGCAACTTTGTCGTAGCTGACTGCACTCGGTTTCGCGACCGAATGACAGAAAGCGAACTTTTTGGCCATAAAAAAGGTTCGTTTACGGGCGCTCATCAAGATCGTAGGGGATTGTTTGAAGAGGCAAATAGTGGAACTATTTTTCTCGACGAAATTTCGGAAATCCCAATTGATTATCAAGCCCAACTGCTAAGGATACTGGAGGAACAAGAAGTCCGACCAGTTGGAGAAAATAATTATCGTAAGCTGAGCTTCCGAGTTCTAGCGGCATCAAACGAACCCCTGGAAGAATTGGTCCGGCAAAAGAAGTTTCGAGCTGATCTCTATTACCGGCTAAACGTTATTAGGATTCACCTGCCACCGCTCCGAGAGAGGTTGGAGGAGTTACCAATACTTGCTTACCATTTCTGGAAGTCGTTTTCTTCCCGGCTTAATATTTCAAGCTCTTTATCGTATCCTGTCTTGCATGAAGTTATGAATTCAAGGGGAGAGTGGCCAGGAAATGTAAGAGAGCTTAAGAATTTTGTTGAGAATAAATTACGCTTGGCGAGAATAAATATTAATGGCGGTGGACAGAAGAACGGTTCCGGAAATTTTCCAAAACTCGCGGATACTATCGAAGAAACTCGCCGAAAATTGATTAAGCTGGCATTAGAGAAGAATGGCGGCTCGATCGGTAAGGCGGCGAAAGACTTGGGGACAAGCAGATCCAATGTGGTGTCTTTCTGTGGCAAATATGGTATAGAACATTCTTAGGTTTCATTTCCATAACGCCCCCATTGCGGACATAAGTCCAACGTGGGGTTTTTAAATTGCCACTACCAAACCTATAACTTCCTCGGCGCCCGCGTTTTTTAAAACTTTCGCACATTCCGAAATTGTAGCGCCGGTCGTAAGAATGTCGTCCACTAAAATTATTTTTTTATTTTTTATTAATTCGGGATTTTTTATTGCGAACGAATCCTTGACATTGATAAGCCTTTCTTCTCGCGAAAGGGAAGTTTGGGAGGGCGTACCTTTTATTTTTATGAGAATTTTCGGAGCGTAGGGAAGTGAAGTTTTTTGGCAAAATTTTTCGGCAAGTATTTCTGCTTGGTTATAGCCGCGCTGCCTTTTTCTCATTTTCGAAGCTGGCACGGGAATTATGAGAGTGTTTTGAAAAGAAATTACTCCAGGCCCGATAGAATCAATAAGCATATCCGAAAAAATTTCCGCAAGGGAGAGTGTTTTGTGGTATTTAAATCTCCGCAGGGCTGTTCTCAGGGTTTCGTTTTCGTAAATTCCCCAGGAATAGATTTTATCGGCGTAAAGGACGGAAATTTTTTCGGAATTTTCTTTGCGTGTCTGCCCAATGCAGTTTTTGCATAAAAAAATATTGCTTTTCCCGCAGCCGAGGCATCTCTCGGGGAATATAAGCGAAAGGACCCTCGCAACGTAAGTGTGGATAAGTCTTTCCATATGCTATTATGATATAATAAACATTGAATCATGCTGCATGGAAATTCCTTTCTTAAACAAATTTTCTTTAGGCAACGGGCTTGCTCTTTTTAAAAAAGAGTCTGGTGTTCTGGGTATTGATTTCGGATCCGCTAATCTTAAAATTGTTCAGTTAAAAAAGGGAAAGACGCGGCCAATCCTTGAAACTTACGGCGAAATAGCAACAGGGCCGTATGCCCAGATGCCTGTAGGCAAAAGCGTTCGTCTTGTTGATACCAAGGCTGTGGAAATGATTTCTGATTTATTGGGGGAGGCGAGAGCGAAATCGCGAGAAGCTTCTGTCTCAATCCCGCTAAGATCGAGTTTTGTAAAAATTATTACCTTACCCTTGATTTCGGAAAAAGAAATTACAGAAGCGATACCTTACGAAGTTCGCAAACATATTCCCGTCCCTTTGGATGAAGTTATCATTAACTGGTGGATTCTTCCCCAGGGCGAATTTTCCAAAAATCAAGGCGAAGAAGGATTTATCAAGGAACACAAATCGCAGGAAGTCCTTCTCGCGGCGATACATCGCGATCTAGTCCAAAAATACCAGAATATTTTTAAGGGCGCTGAAATTGGAGTTAAATCATTTGAAATTGAGATTTTCGGCAATGCGAGATCGGCTTTAAACCCAAGCCTTCATCCTTCATTGATAATAGATTTGGGCGCGCAAACTTCGCGATATACAGTTATTGATTACGGTTTGGTGCGCCTGGCACACACTCTGGATAGCGGCTCGGCGGACCTCACGGATTCCATTTCCAAATCACTCGGAGTGGATTTCGTAAGAGCGGAGCGCCTAAAGCAGGACATAGGATTTTCCCAGCGTCCGGAAAATAAGGAAATCAGAAGCGTTATTGAGCCGGTGTTAGAATATATATTATCTGAAGGTGTCCGAGTTTCCAGCGAGTATGGCGAAAGGTCTGGCAGAAAGATCAACAAGGTATGTTTAATTGGCGGAGGGGCGCTTTTAGGAGGGGTAGTCGAGTTCGCGATTAATAAGTTTGGGCTCGAGGTTGAAAGAGCCTTGCCGTTTAATAAGGTTGAGCATCCTGCCTTTTTGGAGGATAATTTAAAGCAGATAGGTCCGGTTTTTGCGACAGCCCTTGGGGCGGCAATGCGGGCACTAGAAGAGTAGTTTAATAATATGGCGGAAACAACTTTTATTCCGAAACCCTTTGGGGTAGATGAGGCTTATTCTAAGCCCAAAGAATATTTGGGAATTTTTATGGTGGCTGGTGTTGTAATTTTTGCTCTCGCCGTTGCTTCGCTTATAGGGCTGATTTTTTATAAACAGTATTTGAATGGGCAGATTGAGGGGATGACAAAAGACTTAAAAAAATTGGAAGCGGATTTTGGAAAAAGCTCCATAGAAGAATGGGCGAGGACGGCTGAATCTATTGAACTTGCAAAAGGCGTTCTCTCGAAACACCGCTTTCTTTCACAGGCTCTGACCTTTATTCAAAATAATACATTGGCCGATATAAGATTTAATAAATTTGACTACGAGTCCGGAAAAACAAGAGTCTTACTAGGCGTGGAAGCTAAAAGTTATGAAGCCCTAGCCCAGCAAAGAGAAGTTTTTTTAAAGGATCCCGCAGTCGCTAAAGTTGGCTTAAGTGATTTTAAATTAGACTCGTCGGGCAAAGTTAATTTCGCGGTCGAGCTTACCTTTAATCCCTCACTTTTAATTACAAAATAATGGCAGCTAAAGGTGCATTCGGAGTTTTATTGATGATAGTCGGGCTTGCTATCTTTGCTTTTTGGTCTTATCCCTTATGGACTGAAATAGCATCAATTAATGCCGAAAGAGATAGTGTTAATGGAACGCTCGAAAGGATAAAAGCCCTTGCAAAGAAAAAAGACCAGATTTCAAAAGATTATAATTCAATTTCGCAAAATGATCTTGCAAACCTCGAAGAATTTTTTCCCAGAACCCAGGAATCCGGCCTAATGCTTTTAAATACAAATAAACTTGCTAAGGAAAACGGCATGCTTTTAAAAAGCATTGCAATGACCGAGGGAACGGAAGAGCCGCCAACAAAGGATTCAAACCCTAAAATAAAAAATTTTTCGTTTAATGCCAGCTTATCGGGGAGCTATGCTTCATTTAATTCTTTTCTCAAGTCGCTCGAAAAAACTCGCCGCCTGATTGAAATTGACAAACTTTCATTCGATGCCGGAAGCGCTCTTCAGTCCAAAAAAGATTTTTATGAATATACCATATCCGCGCATACTTACTGGCGAAAATAATTATGAATAAGCAGACGATATTATTAATAGTTTTGGTTTTAGCGGTCATTGCCGGAGGATATGTATGGTACGCATATTTTTTTCAGTCTCCGAAAAAAGATGAAACTCCCGAAGTAAAAAAACAGGTTGTCTCAGAAGAATTTCTCGCAAGAGCGGCTATTCTCGACCGAATAAAAATAAATACCGACTTTTTTTCAAGCCCCGACTTTTTAAAACTGGAGGACGGTGCCGCAAAGCCTCCATTGCCTGAAACTAAAGGGCGTACAAATCCTTTTGCGCCTCTTTAAACAAGACAATGCCTGATAACCGCTTTTTTGACATTCTTTTGCAAAAAGGGCTGATTTCGAAGGACAAGCTAAAATCAGCCCAAGATGAATCCAGGATGTCCGGACTGCTTCTTGAGGAGTGTCTAGAAAAAGCTGGAATAAGTCCCGAAAAAATTCTCGAGGCTAAAACCCAAGCGACTGGGATACCCGCGAAAGGAATAGATGGCGGAAGGGTTCCCTATGACAGTTTGCGTTTTGTTCCGGAAGATTCCGCGCGCGCATATAAATTTGTGCCCCTGGGGACGAAAGACGGAGTGTTGGAGATGGGAATAATAGATCCATCGGATCTAGACGCCAGGGAAGCGCTCCAATTCATTGCCTCTAGGCTAAATATGCCATTCAGGGTTTATCTTATTTCCGTAAAAGATTACAAAGATATATTGGAAGAGTATAAGGGCCTAGGCGGTGAAGTTACAAAAGTTTTAGGAGAGCTTGAAACAGCTTTGCGGGATGATGAGAGGCCTCCCAAAGCTGAAGACCCTACTATTTCAAAAGTTGACAGGATAGTTGAAGAAGCGCCGGTTACTAAAATAGTTGCCGTTGTTTTGAAACACGCGACCGAAGGAATGGCTTCGGACATTCATATTGAACCTTCGAAAGATAAACTTCGGGTGCGTTTCAGGGTTGATGGGATCTTACATACGAGCCTAATTTTACCAATGAAGGTTTCCGAATCAATTATCGCGAGAATAAAAATCCTTACAAATATGCAGCTTGACGAGAAAAGGAAGCCGCAGGACGGAAGATTTTCCGCGAGAATAGATAATCGCGAAATTGATTTCAGGGTTTCTTCTTTTCCAACTTCTTTCGGAGAAAAAATCGCAATAAGAATATTGGATCCGGAAAAAGGAGTAAAATCCCTTGAAAGTTCCGGTCTAATCGGCAGGAATCTGGAAACGGTGAATCTGGGGCTGCAAAAGCCGTATGGGCTGATTCTTTTAACCGGCCCGACCGGTTCCGGAAAGACCACGACCCTTTATTCCATGTTGCAGACTCTGAATGAAGAAAAATATAACATTGTAAGTTTGGAAGATCCGATAGAGTACAATATCGGCGGTATCAATCAATCGCAGGTGCGTCCGGAGATAGGGTATGATTTTGCTTCCGGCCTCCGTTCTATTTTAAGGCAAGATCCTGATATAATAATGGTAGGGGAAATCAGAGATCGCGAAACCGCCCAACTCGCGATTCACGCGGCCCTTACCGGACACATTGTTCTTTCAACATTGCACACTAACTCTGCTATCGGAGTCATTCCGAGGCTGATAGACATGGGAGTGGAGCCGTACTTGCTCCCGCCAACGCTTAATTTGGCGATAGGACAAAGGCTTGTGAGGACTCTTTGCCCCGATTCAAAGAAAGCCGTTCCCCTAAAGGACAGCGTTAAGGATAAAATTGATGAGGAACTGAAAGACATGTCGTCGGAAGTAAAGAAAACTATAGTTTTTCCAAAGGAAATCTATCAGGCGCTTCCGTCTTCCACCTGCCCTAAGGGCACCTCGGGAAGAATGGGTGTTTTTGAGGTCTTATCTATGACTCCGGAACTAGAGAAAATTATTTTGAAATCTCCGACTGAAGCCGCGATTTTAGAAGAGTCCCGCAGGCAGGGGATGATAACTATGCGCGAAGACGGTATTTTAAAGGTCCTTCAGGGTAAAATTGGTTTAGAGGAGTTATCTGAAACTACATAATATTTATGGCAAATAGTGATAAAAAAATTTTGATTGTAGACGACGACGAATTTTTATTAGATATGTATTCGCTCAAATTTCGTGAAGCTGGTTTTCAGGTGGAGCTAGCGCACGGGGGGGAGGATGCTTTAAAACTTTTGCGCGAAGGATTGGCGCCCGATTTGATTCTGCTTGATATAGTAATGCCTACGATCGATGGATTTGAATTTTTGAAAATTGCCGGAAACGAAAATCTGAAAAAGAATTCCCGCATTATCGTGCTTTCTAATTTAGGCCAGAAGGAAGATATTGAAAGGGGAATTTCTCTGGGTGCTGAAGATTATATTGTCAAAGCCAATTCGACCCCCTCCGAAGTAGTTAAAAAAATTCAATCCGTTTTAAATAAAAAATAAAAATATGGCTACGGATTTTCAAGCTGAATTAAAAGAATTGATTCAAATCGTTTTACGCGAGCAGGCCTCTGATTTGCATATATCTGCTGGGCGCCACCCGACAGTGCGGGTAGGAGGAAAACTAATGCCGCTTGAAAATAGGCCGATCCTTGTTCCCGAGGCGACAAGAGGACTTATACTTGCGATGCTGGACGAAAATTTACAGGCGAAGCTATTAAGTGAACTTGAACTGGATTTTTCCTATAGCTTTGAAGATAAGGCGCGTTTTAGAGTTAACGCTTTTTTTGAAAGGGGATTTTTGGCGGCTGCCCTTCGGCTTGTCCCCGTGGGTATAAAAACTTTGGAAGAGTTGAATTTGCCGGAAATGCTTTCAGATTTTACAAGAAAAAAACAAGGTTTTTTTCTTGTTGTGGGGCCTACGGGACACGGAAAATCAACTACCCTTGCTTCGCTTGTAAACATAATTAATCAGGACCGCTTTGAACATATAGTTACGATCGAAGATCCGATTGAATTTCTTTTCACGCAGGATAAATCTATCATTGACCAGCGCGAAGTCGGTTTTGATACAAAAGGGTTTCACAGGGCGCTCCGCTCTATGTTTAGGCAAGACGTAAATGTCGCGATGATCGGCGAGATGAGGGACCATCCTACCATTTCCGCGGCTGTAACCGCGGCGGAAACTGGGCATTTGATCCTGTCCTCTTTACACACAAACAACGCCGCGCAGACAATAGACAGGATTATTGACGCGTTTCCCTCTACCCAGCAGAACCAAATTCGCCTACAGCTCTCAATGAGCCTTATCGGCATATTTTCACAAAGGCTTGTGCCGAGAATTTCCGGAGGATTAATCCCGGCATACGAAATGCTCATTGCAAACACGGCTGTAAAAAATCTTATTCGGGAAAATAAAGTGCACGAGATTGATATTATTATTGAGACGAGTTCGGAATTGGGTATGATCACGATGAATAAATCTTTGGCAACTCTTGTCGAAAAAGAGGAGATAACGCTCGACACCGCCATTTCCTATTCACTCGATCCCAAGGGGTTGGCTAGTTTAATCGGTAAGCCTAAGCGCTAATTATGGCCATTTTTCAATACAATGCTCGAACTATTTCCGGCGAGGCAAAATCAGGCCAAGTCGAAGCTCCGAACATGGAGCTAGCGATCTCGGCGCTTCAAAGGAGGTCGCTTGTAATACTGTCTCTGGTCCCTGCCGAAGATTCCCTGCCCTGGTATAAAAAAGAAATTTTTAGCTTCGGTAGCGGGATAAAATTACGCGATGTGGTTATTTTATCGAGGCAGATGGCCACCTTGTTTGAAGCAAGGGTTCCCGTTGTAGATTCTCTGAAAGTTTTATCGAATGAAACTATGAAGCCAAAGCTCAAGAAAGCATTAACTGAAATTTCGCAGGATATTCAGGGCGGGCTTTCCATAACTCAGGCAATGTCGCGGCATCCCGAAGTTTTTTCCGACTTCTATGTAAATATGGTCCGTTCCGGAGAAGAATCCGGAAAACTTGAAGAAATTTTTTCGTATCTCGCGGATTATCTTGATAGAAGTTATGAACTTGTTTCCAAGGCGAGAAATGCTTTGATTTATCCTATTTTCGTTTTTATTGTATTTATCGCCGTTATGGCTTTAGTTATGGTTTTTATTATCCCGCAGGTTTCCAAGATTCTCATTGAAAGCGGGGCGGAAATTCCAATATATACGCGGATAATTATGTCGTTATCCGATTTCCTTCGCAGTTATGGGATCGTACTTCTTATGTTAATTGTCCTTGGGGGATTATTTTTGTGGAGATACTCTAAGACGGAGAAAGGAAGTATGGCCATCGCACGCCTGACGCTTGAAACGCCTGTCATGGGAGAGATATTCCGTAAATTTTACGTAGCCAGGATTACGGACAATCTCGAAACTTTAATAGTCGGAGGGGTTACGGTTTTACGCGCCCTTGAATTGAGTTCCAAAGTTGTCGGGAATGCCCTTTTCAAACAAATGATCGAGGAGGCGGGGGACGCAGTGCGGGGGGGCGTGCCGATATCAGAGGCATTCGGCAGGTATAAGGATATGCCATTGCTTGTTGTTCAGATGATAAAAATTGGAGAGGAGACAGGCAAGCTCGATTTTATGCTTAAAACATTGGCTCGTTTTTATAGAAAAGAGGTGGAAAACACTGTGGATAACCTAGTGGGCTTAATTGAGCCGGTAATGATAATTTTCCTCGGAATAGGCGTTGCCATTCTGGTCGTTTCCGTGTTGATGCCGATATACAACATTTCGGCCGTTCTTTGATTTTGCGCTATTTTATCCACAGTTTTATAAGCTTTTTTAAAATATACTAAATATAAGATGAAACTAATCTTAAAGGTCGTTTTTTGTAGAAATATTTATTTCAAATGAAAATTTTGAAAAACAAAGGGTTTACCCTGATAGAGCTCTTGGTTGTTATCGCCATAATCGGCATTCTTGCTTCTGTAGTGTTGGCTTCCCTTAACACCGCGAGGAACCGCGGAAACGACGCTAAAACAAAATCGCAATTAGCCGGATTAAGGACTGCCGCAGAGTTGTATTATGACCAGAACGGAAACTACGGCGCTGCTGCTACTGCCTGTACTGCCGCAATGTTTATTGATTCAACCAATAAGGTTATCAACTACACGACATCAACTGCTTACCCGTCTGGAGTTACCTTGGTTTGTAACTCGAGCGGAACTGCATATGCGGTTCAGGCAAACATGTTGAGCACCTCGAACTACTGGTGCGTTGACAGTACAGGAGCTTCGAAAACCGAAACAGCCGCTCTTGGAACAGCTACAGCCTGTCCATAAGGTTTTTCTCTGGTAAGGAAAAAGAAAACCCGCCGAGTTACATGTGGCGGGTTTTCTTTTATAATTAAAAAATGAAGAAGGGGTTCACTATGATAGAGCTTCTGGTTGTAATTGCAATAATTGGCATTTTAGCGACGATCATCCTGGCGGCTGTGACTGAATCAAGGACACGCGCGGCAGATACGAAAGTAAGGGCGCAGGTTACGGGTGCGAAGGGTGCGGCGGAAGTTTATTTTGGTGCTAACTCCGGATACGGGACTTCTAATTTATCGCAAGCTACCGGTTTAGCATCGTGTACTGGGGATTTATATTCAGATACAAATTCAGGGATGAGATTGTACTCAAATGCAGCAAACTACCCTGGGGGAACCCGCTTGATTTGTGTGGAGAATCTTAGCGAATTTGCTTTCGCGGCTTCTCTTTCAAGCGGTTCCGATTATTGGTGCGTTGATTCTTCGGGGGATCCCGGCACTATATCTATTTCAAATCCTTCCAGCGTTACAGCCACAGACGATAGCTGCACTAAACTCGATGCCCGCTAGCTCTATCGAGGTCGGATCTCGATATGGCGGTATGCAGATTTGAGTTTAAAATGTGTATATGCTTTATTTTTGGATTTATTGGTTGATTGTTTTTGTTTTAGGCCTCTCTGTAGGGAGTTTTATTAATTCTTTTGTTCTTCGCTATAATACCGGTGAAAAAATCGCGAACGAGCGGTCGCGCTGTTTTAAATGCGGACATGCACTCGGGTGGAGGGAGCTAATACCAATTTTTAGTTTTATTTTATTAAAGGGGAGATGCAAAAGTTGCCAGAGCGTTATTTCGTGGCAATATCCAGCCGTCGAAATTTTAACCGGACTTGTTTTTTTAGGATTTTATATCGAATGGGTAAATAAATATTCTTCGGGCGGGTACGGGGCGCTCGTTTATCTGTTGTTATTTGCCTCGATACTGATTGCGATCTCGTTGTACGACCTAATGCATAAAATAATTCCGGATTCTTTTTCTTATTTTTTGGCCGCTGTCGCCCTTTTGGGAAATTTTATTTTTTTTAATATAAATTTGTATGAGCTTTTATTAAGCCTTATCCCCGCGGGCTTCCTTTTTTTTCTGTGGCTTTTCTCCAGGGGGAAATGGATGGGCCTCGGGGATGCAAAATTGATGGTAGGCGGGGGAATTTTTCTGGGTGTTCGCACTAGTCTAGCCGCGTTAATGATTGGTTTTTGGATCGGTGCATTGTTTGGAATATTCTTGCTTTTGACTAATCCCAAGACTACAATAAAGAGTGAGATTCCGTTTGGGCCTTTTTTGGCTCTCGGAATCGTAATCGCTTTTTTATTCTCCGATTATTTGGATTTGTTAACAATTTTTTATGCATAAAAAGAAACAAAATAATCTGGATTCAGGCACTTTATTTTGGGGCGGAATAGGGATTTTGCTAATTATTGTATTTGTTTTTTCATTCTATTTAAGGAATTTTTCAAGTGATCTTGTTAATCTCAAAATTGATTTCGGTAATGGCACGATGAGAAATTTTCAAAGCGCTTATAAACCGGGGTTAACAGCATGGTCATTGCTTCAGCAAGCGAACGCTGTTTATAGTATTCCTATCGAAATCGAAGGCACTTTCAGGCCGAAATCCATCGGGGAAAGAAAGAATGGGGAAGAAGGCAAGCACTGGAACTTTTACTTGAACGGAAAAATTCAGCAAAAAAGCCCGTTTGAAATTAATCTTTCGGGGGGCGAAACAATTCTTTTTAAATTCGAATAGTGAAAGGTTTTACTATTTTTGAAGTTGTAATAACTGCATCGATAATCGCGATTATTTCCGCCGCGCTTTTGGGAAATTATACCGTTTTTGCCGCACGGATGAATTTACGACGCGCCGCCCAGCAAATGGCTTTTTCTATCCGCGAGGTTCAGGCCTCGGCATTTGCTGTTCGCGGGTTTGATCCGGATGGAACGGGCCCCCTGGCGCCGGTTTTTAATGGTTGGGGGGCGAATTTTGACAAAACAATCTCACTTACCGAATACAGGATTTTTGTGGATTTAAATGGGGATAATCTATATCAGTCGGGTGAGCTTGTTAAAACCGTGTCCATACCCAACAACGTAAAAATTTTAAATCTTTGCGCGGGCTTGAAGTCCGGGGACGTAGTCGACGATGATTGCACTCTCTCGAGGCTTGATATTTTTTATCAAAGGCCGAATCCGGACACTGCTCTAAAAGGCAATGGGGCAACCGCATATTCCGATTTGGAAATTCAAATCCAGGGGACGGAGGGGTCTGTACGCACGGTCGTAGTTTTAAAAAGTGGACAAATTTCAACTGAATAAAATGGAAACAAAAAAAGGATTTACGCTGGTTGAAACTATTGTATCGATAGCGCTTCTAACGCTCGCGATAACCGGGCCGCTTTCCGTGGCCACTTTCGCGCTTAGGTCTTCCAGTATCTCGGAAAATGAAATTGTCGCATATAATCTTGTTGAAGAGGGGTTAGAATACATAAAAAATAAAATTGATACGAATACTTTTACAAGCGGGGCCCAGTGGCGGGATGGGCTTTCCGAGTGCGAATCTGGAAATGGCTGCGATATTGATGCGATTTCCTGGGCAATAATATCTTGCCCGGGGGGAATTTGCCCGGTGCTCCGCAGAAGTTCTTTAACCGGATTATATACACATGCCGCGGCTTCCGCAGATAATACGGATACTATTTTTACGCGCAGGATTTTACTTGATAATGTGCCCGGAGCGGGAAATGACGAGCAAGAGCTCGCGGTTACTATTTCATGGCCGGAAAGGGATTCCACCCATTCTTTTACGATTACCAGCCATGTTTTTAAGCGAAGATGAGGCGCGGTTTTACCTTACTCGAAATTCTAATATCTCTCGGGGTTTTTTCTATTGCCGTTTTTATTATTTTGACTGTTCTTTTTTCCGTGTCAGACGCGCAGAAAAAAACAATTGCAGTTCAAAATGCTCAGGATAACCTCCGTTATGCGTTTGAAGCCATGACTAAGGAAATAAGAACGGGAAAAGTTTTTCACTGCGGGACGGGAGGAAGCCTAACTTCCCCGCAGAATTGCGCGTATCCGAACGGAGAAAGCTCCTTCACGTTTAGAAACAGCGCTGGACAGGTTGTTACTTATCAAGTGATTTCTAACCAGCTTGTAAAATCTTCCAATGGCACGATTCCGTGCGATCCAGATCCGAATGACGTTACTGATTGCCAAAAAATCACAGCTATTGATTTAGTCCTGATAGATAAGATGGTTTTCTACGCGGACGGAACTTTAGGCTCCGACAGCGCGCAATCGCGCGTTACCATTGTATTAGACGGCGAGGTTCAAGATCCGCGGAATATTGGAACCGCAAAAATTAATTTACAAACCACTGTTTCCAAAAGAGGATTAATTGACCAGCCATGATTCAAAATAGAGGATTTACTTTGTTATTAAGCCTTCTGATTGTGTCAATTATTTTGGCGGTAAGCTTGGGCGTTTCGGATATTATTAGCGGAGAAATTTTTCTTGCGAATACCGGGCGCCAATCCCAGGCAGCGTTTTATGCCGCGGATGCGGGAGTGGAGTGCGCAATTTATTGGGATACCGTTCACGATGGGTATTCCCAGAGTTTATTTGCAACGTCCACGGCGAGTTCAAACACGGAAAATAATGCATGCGCGAGTAAAAATATTTCTAATGTGGGGGGCTGGCAATCTTGTTCTCCTGCTTGTACGGGGCCCGATGATAAGAAGGAAGGGGTCAGTTCTTTCACTATTACTTTCGATAACGGATCTTGCGCCAATATTAGCGTAACAAAGCGTGAAAACTATAGCCTTGCCGTACCCGTTATTGAAACTTTTATCCGTTCCGACGGGCATGACCGCGGGGATGCTAACTGCAATGTTTCCGGGAGAGTCTTTCAGAGGAGCCTTACTGCAACGATTTACGAATAAATATTAATTTTGTAAAGTTTAAGGATAAAACAAGATATCAAAAACCGAATAGAAAAGCTTCGAAAGGCGATTAACAAATATCGCTATCAGTACCATGTTTTGAATAATCTTGAAATTTCCGAAGAGGCGCTTGATTCCTTAAAACACGAACTAAAAAAACTCGAAGACGCGCACCCGGAATTAATAACTCCGGATTCGCCGACCCAGCGCGTGGCAGGCGAGCCCTTGAAAGGATTTAAAAAAGTAACGCATAAAGTAAGGATGCTTTCTCTGGAAGATGTTTTTTCAGAGGAGGAATTTTTAGAATGGGTTGAAAGAGTAAAAAAAGTATTGGGCGCGAAGGATGCGCTTGAGCTTTTTGCAGAGCAAAAATTCGACGGGCTTGCCATAAGCCTGATTTATAAAAACGGATTTTTGGAAAGAGCCGCGACGCGCGGAAACGGGCAGGTTGGAGAAGACGTGACTTCCAATGTCAGGACAATTGAAGCCGTGCCTTTGTCACTTGAACTTCATGACGGAAAAATCAGCGCAGAGACAAAAAAAGATATTCTGGCTTTGATCGAAAGAGGCGAAGTTGAAGTAAGGGGCGAGGTTATAATAAATAAAAAAAGTTTTGAAAAAATAAATAAGCTGCAGGAAAAAAGGGGAGAGCAGGTTTACGCGAATCCCCGTAATTTAGCCGCGGGCTCATTGCGACAGCTTGACCCCAAGATAACTGCCGAGCGCAAACTGGATTTTCATGCCTGGGATATTGTGAGTGATGTTACAAAATATCATTCCGAAGAGCACGATATTCTGCGCATGCTCGGATTTAAGACAGACCCGGAAGCGAAAATTTTAAAGAATCCTGATGATCTTTTTCGGCTTAAAAATAAAATTCAAAATGAACGCGAAAAGCTTGGCTACGAAATTGACGGATTAGTTGTGCAGGCCAATGACAATGAAATTTTTCGGAAATTGGGAATAGTGGGAAAGGCTCCTCGCGGATCGATTGCGTATAAGTATTCGCCGAAAGAGGCAACAACAAAAGTAAACGATATACAGGTTCAAGTCGGGCGAACGGGAGTACTCACCCCCATTGCTTTTTTAGAGCCGGTAGAAGTAGGGGGCGTTACCATTTCGCGGGCAACCTTGCATAACCAGGATGAAATAAAAAGGCTTGGTTTAAAAATAGGAGATACGGTGATAGTGGGGCGCGCAGGGGACGTGATTCCGGATATAATAAAAGTCTTGCCGGAACTTCGGACAGGAAGAGAAAAAGAATTTCATATGCCGGAGAAATGCCCCGTTTGCGGGAAGCAAGTTAAAAAAGTAAACAATGTAGGAATTTATTGTTTAAATCCGAAATGCCCTGCTCGAAACCGGGAAGGTCTGTATCATTTTGTAGGACGGTCCGCTTTTGATATAGCGGGTCTTGGGCCCAAAATAATCGACGTGCTTCTTGATCAAAATTTAATTCAGGACGCGGCTGATATTTTTGACTTGAAAGAAGGAGATATTTCGGTTCTTGAGCGTTTCGGGGAGAAATCTGCTGAAAATATAATTCGTTCCATAAAATCAAAAAACAAAATTACTTTGCCGAGGTTTATTGTCTCACTCGGGATTTTGCACGTCGGAGACGAAACCGCGCAGGATTTGGCAGATCATTTCGGATCAATCGAAAAAATTTTAAAAGCATCAGCTGAAGATTTAAATAGTATAGAAAATATCGGGGCAGTTGTGGCTGGGAGCGTTTATAGTTGGTTTCGCGATCCATACCATAAAAATTTTTTGGATAAACTTTTAAAAAGGGTTACGATTGAAAAATACCATGTTCCGGCGGGGAAACTTAAAGGATTGGCGTTTGTTTTAACGGGCGGTCTTGAGTCTTTAACACGGGATGACGCCAAAGCGCGGATCAGAAAACTCGGCGGGAAAATATCAGAAAGCGTTACCAAGGAAACGGATTATGTGGTTGCGGGCGCTGATCCCGGCTCAAAAGCCGATAAAGCAAAAAAATTGGGAGTCAAAATAATAGACGAGAAAGAATTTTTGAAAATGATATGAATGAAATAAGAAAATGCCAAAATTGCCATAATGACTTCACCATCGAACCGGAGGATTTTAAATTTTACGAGAAAATGCAGGTGCCGCCTCCGACTTTTTGTCCGGAGTGCAGAACGCGAAGGCGATTTATGTTCAGAAATGAAAAATCCCTCTTCATTAAAAAGAGCAGTTTTTCGGGTCAAGATATTTTTTCAATGTACCCGAAAGATTCTTATCCGAAAATTTATGAAAGCAAAATCTGGTACTCGGACGAATGGAATCCTTTGGATTACGGGCGAGACGTTGATTTTTCAAAACCTTTCCTCGAGCAGTTTTTTGAACTTTTAAAAGAGGTGCCTCATCCCGCACGGTCGGTTTCAGAGGAGACATTGGTAAATAGTGATTATTGTAATAATGCCAATCATTTAAAGAATTGTTATTTGGTTTTTAATACAGCTCACGATGAGGATTGTATGTATGGAAATGATATTTATGATGGCCGCGACGTAGTGGATGGTTTGAGTGTAAAAAATAGTGAACTTTCGTATGATAATTTTTGGGTGATGCGTTCAAACCGCGTTTTTTTTTCCCATTACATTGAAGATTCGCATGATATCTATTTTTCTAAAAATCTGCGAGCATGTTCGAATTGTTTCGGATGCGTAAATCTTCGCGGCAAAAGTTATCATATTTTTAACGAACCTTATTCGAAGGAAGAGTATATTGCGAAGCTCGAATCTTTTGATGTTGGCTCCTATAAGTTTATCGAGAAAACAAAAAAGAAAGTTCAAGAGTTTTGGAATAATTTTCCGAACCAAAATCTTTTAAACAGGAATGCAATCAATTGTTCAGGAGAATATATATATAATTCAAAAAATGCAAAAAATTCTTATTATATCCGCGAAGCCGAGAACGTAAAGTATTCTCAATTTTTAATAACGCCTCCGGTTTCGGAAGCTTATGACCAAACGCTTTTTGGGGAAGGAAGCTCCTTTATATATGAAAGTTTGGTTTGCGGATTAAATGTGAATGATCTTAAGTTTTGCAGGGAATGCTGGTCCGGGATGAATGAAAGCCAATATACAATGTATTCAGGAGGAGGATCCTCGAATCTATTTGGCTGCGTAGGGATGAGGGGCGGACAGAGTTATTGTATTTTGAATAAGCAGTATTCAAAAGAAGATTATAAGCAGTTGGTTTCGAAAATAGTTAGGCATATGAACGAAATGCCTTATCAAGATAAACAAGGAAACATTTATAAATATGGCGAATTTTTTCCACCGGAATTTTCTCCTTTTGTTTACAATGAAACCATTGCACAGGAATATTTTCCACTGACGAAAGAAGAGGCTCTTAAACTGGGATATTCCTGGAGAGATCCAGAGGAAAGAGACTATAAAATTACTGTTGAAGCGGATGATCTTCCTGACCACATTGCCCAAGTTAAGGATTCTATTTTAAATGAAGTCATTGGCTGCGCGCATGAACAAAAATGCAATGAGCAATGCACAAAAGCATTTAGAATAATTGATAAGGAATTGGCTTTTTATAGAAAAATGAATTTGCCTTTGCCGAGATTGTGCCCGAATTGTCGCCATTATCAAAGAGTAAAATTCAGAAATCCTCTTAAACTTTGGCAAAGAAAGTGCCAATGCGCAGGAGAAAAATCGGATAATGGAGTATATATCAATGCCACCAAGCATAAGCATGAGGATGTGCATTGCCTGAATGAATTTGAAACATCATATTCAACGGATCGGGCGGAAATTGTTTATTGTGAAGGATGTTATTTAAAAGAAGTTGTATGAGCGAAACACGAGTGTGTCAAAATTGTAATAGTGATTTCCAGATCGAACCCGAGGATTTTAAATTTTACGAAAAAATGCAGGTGCCTGCTCCGACATTTTGCCCGGAATGCAGATTTCAAAGGCGTCTCATGTTCAGAAACGAAAGAGCGCTCTATAAAGACAAATGCGATCTTTGCGGAAAAGATATGATTTCGATTTTTTCGCCGGATAAACCTTTTAAAGTTTATTGTTTGCCATGCTGGTGGTCGGATAATTGGGATCCTTTGGAGTCGGGGTTGGATTATGATCCTGACCGCAATTTTTTTGAGCAAATGAAGGAAGTCCAGTTGAGAACGCCGTTCATGTGCTTGATTAACGGTTATACTACTTTAATAAACAGCGATTATGTGAATCATGCCGGTTCTTTAAAAAATTCTTATCTCGTGTATAACGGCGATTATGGAGAAAATATTTATTATCTTGAGATATTCACCAATATTAAAGATTCAATGGATTCGACAATGCTCGGAGAGTCAGAATTATGCTATGGAGTTATTAACGGCACAAAACTGCATAAAGTATTTTTTTCTGAAGACGTTCGAGAATGCCACAATGTTTATTTTTCCAAGAACATGGTGGGCTGCTCCGATTGTTTCGGTTGCATTAATTTAAAAAATAAAAAATATTTTATTTTCAATAAGCCTTTTAGCAAAGAAGAATATGAGAAAAAACTTAAGGAATTAGATATTAATTCATATAAATCTTTTTTGGATTTAAGAAAAAAAACGATCGAATTTTGGAAAACAATACCTCATAAATTTATTCATGAACGATATAATGAAAATGTTTCAGGAGACTATGTGTATGAATCAAAAAATGCCCATAATATATACCAAGGCCGTTATATAGAGGATGGAAAATTTGCTCAATTAATTACGCTTCCGCCAGTAAAAGACGTCTATGATTATACGGAATGGGGCATGGGAGCTTCGCGTATAATCGATTCGATTACAGCTGGTCTTCAGGCGGATAATATAAAATTTACATTTGGTGCATATGATAATGTTATGAATATTGAATATTGCATGTATGTGATTTCTTCTTCTAATATGTTGGGATGTATAAATGTCAGAAAAAAACAGTATTGTATTTTAAATAAGCAATATATAAAAGAAGAATACGAAAAATTGCGAGCTAAGATAATTGAAGATTTAGAAAAAAATCCTTATATAGACTCAAAGAGCAGAATTTTTAAATATGGAGAGTTTTTGCCGTACGATTTGGCCCCTTACGATTACAACGAATCATCTGCGAATTGGTATTTCCCGTTTTCGAAGGAAAAAATTACAGAGAATAGCTGGCGCTGGCATGAAGAAATTGCTTCTGTATACAAGCCGACAATGAAACTAGAGGATATGCCGGACAGCATTCATGATGTAAAAGACGACATTATAAATGAAATTTTTGAATGCGTAGATTGCGGAAAAGCTTGGCGCGTAATAAAGCCAGAAATAGATTTATTGAGAAGATTTGACCTTCCGCTTCCCAGAAAATGTCCCAATTGCAGATATAAAGAAAGACTTTCGCGAATTAATCCGCCAAAGTTATGGGATCGGACTTGCGCTAAATGCGGAAAAGCCATAAAAACAAGTTATGCTCCCGAGCGTCCGGAAATTATTTATTGCTCGGGATGTTATCAAGAAGAATTTATTTAATATGCTAATTTCTAAAGAAGAAATAAAAAAATTAGCTGAGCTCGCCAGGATACATTTGACAGAAGCGGAGGAAAGGAATCTTGAAAAAGATCTCGGGGAGATTTTGAATTACATTGAAAAACTGAAGGAAGTTGATATTTCTAACGTGCCAGAAATGACCCATGCCACTGAAGTTAAAAATGTTTTTAGAAATGATGAGGAGGGGGAAGGTGCGGATTTATCTCTTCTCTTGGGGCAGTTTCCCGAAAGTAACGACGGATATTTAAAAGTTAAAGGAGTATTTGAGAGAGAATGATTGATTTTTCCAATTTAACAATTAAAAAAACTAAAGAGCTCTACCAAAGTGGGGAGCTTTCCGCGCGCGAATTAGTCTCGCATTACCAGGATGAAATTAAAAAGAAAAATCCGGAATTGAATATTTATAGAGAAACTTTTGACAATGCGTTTGAAGATGCAGAGAAAATAGATTTAAAAATAAAACACGGAGATACGCCTAGAGCGCTTGAAGGAATTCCGTTCGCCATAAAAGACAATATTTTAATAAAGGGAAAACCTGCGGGCGCATCTTCAAAGATTCTTGAAGGATATACGGCGAGTTATGACTCTACTGTAATAAAAAAAATGAGGGAAGAAGGAGCGATTTTTCTGGGACGGACGAATATGGATGAATTTGCAATGGGTTCTTCAACCGAAAACTCCGCGTATGGTGTTACGAAAAATCCTCACGATACAACAAGGGTTCCGGGCGGATCTTCCGGCGGCTCGGCTGCGGCTGTCGCGGCGGATTTAGCGCTCGCGTCGCTTGGTTCGGATACGGGGGGATCTATAAGGCAGCCCGCTGCATTTTGCGGAGTTGTCGGCTTAAAGCCGACCTACGGATCCGTAAGTCGTTCTGGTTTAATCGCAATGGCTTCTTCGCTTGATCAGATAGGCCCTTTGACGCCAACCGTAGAGGACGCAGAAATAATTTTTGATGTGATTAAAGGCAAAGACGAACTAGATTCGACCAACTTGGAAACCGAGTTTCCAAGCGGAAACTCGGTTTCCTCGGCTGTCTGCACAATCGGTGTTCCGAAAGAATATTTTTCCTTGTCCGAAGGGGGAATGGGAGGCCTCGATTCCGATACTGCAAAAAAAATTATGGAGGCGATAGATTTTTTGAAATCAAAAAATTTTGAAATCAAAGAAGTAAGCCTGCCATCGGTCAAATACGCTCTTTCGGCTTATTACATCATTATGCCCGCCGAAGCTTCATCGAACCTGGCGCGTTTCGACGGAATGCGTTACGGTCCGCGCGAAGACGGAAAAAATCTTTTCGAAGTTTATACTAAAACCCGCGAGAATGGATTCGGACTGGAACCGCGGCGCAGAATTATTTTAGGCGCATACGTTTTATCGGCAGGGTATTACGATGCTTATTACGGGAGAGCTCAAAAAGTTCGCCAGCTTATTCGTGGCGATTTCGAAAATGAATTTAATAATGTTGATTTGATTTTGACTCCGACAACTCCGCATCCCGCATTCAAAATAGGGGAGAAAGCGAATGATCCCTTATCGATGTATTTGGAAGATGTCTATACGGTTCCTGTCAATTTGGCGGGGGTTCCGGCAATTTCTGTGCCTTTCGGGAGTGTTTCGCGCGAAGGGAAAAATCTGCCTGTGGGCGTTCAGCTGATAGCTCCATGGTTTAAGGAAAATCGTTTGTTCGAAGTTGGAAAAATTTTGGAGGGCCTTAAGAGTTAGGCGTCGTCATATCGGTCAAAACCGGAATCGTCTTTTACAATTTTGCTCGGTTTTTCGCCGAGAATTTTTTTAAGCAAATCGATTGCGTTTTTCTTCGCTTCTTCCGGAGTTTGGCTCATGGATTTTCCGGCTTCATCAAAAGTTTTATTTGTAATGGATTTGCCTTTGTATTCGTGACCGGCGTGGCCGGCACCCATTGGGTTATCCGGCATTTTGCATCCGCAGTTGTAACACATAAATTATTAAGAAAATTATTTTTATAAAACTGACCTTTTTTTATTGGACGATTCTATTTTAGAATTCTTGCGATATTTCGGCAAGTTTGCCCGTAGTTTGATTTAAAGAGCCCCGCTAGTGATAGCCGGGGCTTTGAAATTTTTGGCTGGAATTAATCGTTGTTCATTTTATCCATGACGTATTTTACGAGAAACGGCCAAACCTGGGTTGCGTCCGCCATAATCTCGACGTAGGTGCCGTTTTTTACCGCCTTGCGCCACGACTCATTCTCGGAGTAGGTGCATCCCGACAAGTGACCATACCACATTTGATCGGGAGCGATTCGGACTGCCATATCATACCGACGGAACGGATACAGTTCGTAACCCATACGGTCGTTTATAATCTCGATCAGCGGCGCGACGTTTTGGGTGTTGTTCCGGGGAACTCCGCCTCCGACGGAAAAGATTCCAAAGCGCGGAGCATCGGTTACTAATTTTATAAGTTCCGCGCTGTCTTTTTCCATATCTATTAAAATTGGCTTCCGGCCTTGCCTTTTACGCATTACGTTGATGATATACAGGTTGTTTCCCAACACCGCCTGCAATATAAAGATTAGTCATAAGGTCTTCGACAGAATGACGTTTACCATCGAGCCATTCATCGAGGACCAGATATAAGACTGGCATCACAAAGCGCGGGTCAGCAAATACGGCGTTCGGAAAATGCCCGTCTTTTATCTGTTACTAATAGAAATTTATATAAAATCAAAATAGCCCGTTAAGGGCCATTTTGTCGCGTGTTGCGGGGGCGGGAATTGCACCCGCGCCTTGAGGTTATGAGCCTCACGAGATACTACTTCTCTACCCCGCGATATTATATTAATTAACCCAGCCGTTTTTTTAAGTATAACCTGCCGAATCCTGTTTTCAAGATCTTTTCTCTTGATATGGCATTTTCTCGAATTTTACAGGCTTCATAATATACCAGCTCCAGCGGAGTTCTATTTTTTGTAGCTATAACATTCCCGCTGTTATGTTGCTTAACGCGATTTATTAAATTATCAGTCCATCCGATGTATAGTTTTCCATCTTTCTTACTTTTGAGAACGTAAGTATAAAACATAGATACTACTTCCCCGCCTGCAGTCGCTATCGCGACAGCGATTGCGGGCAGGTCTACCCCGCGATAAATTTTATATTAGCTGTAATGTATATATATTTCAAGTTCTATTTACGAAGTAAGCTATTTGTATCATAAACGTTGTATAATATAGGGGTGATTGTTATAGGATTAACGTAAATATATATGGGAATAATTATTGCGATTATTTTAGCGCTTTCCGTTGGAGCTTCGGCGGGGGCGCAAAACTCACTGCCGGGGGATTTTCTTTATCCGGTAAAAATAAATGTAAACGAAAAAGTGGAGGGATTGGTTGCAATTGGCGATGAAGCCGATGCGAGATTAGCGATTGATCTTGCAATAAGGCGTCTCGAGGAGGCGGAGACTTTGGCCACTAATGGAAAATTAAATGCGGATACAAGGGTGAAGGTGGAATCCGGCTTTGAAAACGAAACCGAGAAAGCCGAGAAAAAGATAGAAAGATTAAAAGCAAAAAATGATATTAACGCGGCTTCGGAGGTAAGCTCCGAATTTGAATCGTCTCTGTCCGCGCACAAAAAAATTCTTCTTGAAATAAAAAACTCAAGCAATAAAGCCGAAGTGGAAGTCGAATCTCTGCTTGGTAAAATAGAAATAAAAGTTAAATCAGCGTCGGATGGCCGAATTGAGCTGGAAAGTAAAATAGAAACTTTCTCCGGAGCGGACACAAAATCTGCGGCTGAAGGGAAATTAAAATCGGCGGAAAATAAAATTACCGAGGTGAAGAAATTCATTGAGGGGGAAAAAGTTTCCCTGGGGGCCGAAGCTCTTGCGGCTGCGGATTCCAGGATAAAAGTTGCGGAAAATACCGTAGTGGAGGGCAGGGCAAAATTAGAAGCGCAAAAATACGGGGAAGCTTTTATTGATTTTCAAAGAGCGCATCGAATAGCGCGGGAGGCGAAACTTCTCGCCGAAGCAAAAAGCGACCTTAATATAGAGGTGAAGATTAACGGCGATTTTGATGATGAAGATGACGATGCAGTTAAGAACGAGATCAGATCTAAAATAGAGACTGATACGGGTGAGCTTGATATAAGAGTTGAAAATGGAAATATAAGATTATCCGGTAAATTAAATCGGGCTAATCCGTGCATTGAATGGAGTGTCGGCAAAACTTTATCTGCCGGAACTTTGACGTTTGATATAACTAAAAAAAGCACAGCGGATATTTGTGTTCAGGTTCTGGGAAAACCGCAGGAAATTAATATAACAGATAAAGTAGAAAAAAATACGAATGTAATCGTAAAGCTCGAGGGGAAAATAGTTTTTTCGGGAAAAGTAAACTGATAATTTAGCTTCCATGAAATAAAAAAACACCCGCCTTGGGTGGGTGTTTTTTTATAGGAAGTTATACTAACTTGTGCACTTTTTCCATACCCGAGATATAGTAAAATATATAGTATCGTGGCTAAGTTCGAAAAACGATTAATGGCTTTAAAATTAAGAAAGCGAGGATGGAGCATTAAACATATAGCCAGTAATCTTGAGGTTTCAAAAAGTACCGCGAGTATTTGGTGCAGGGATTTAGTTCTTACGTCTAAACAAAAATCATTGTTGATTAAAAAAGCCATAAAGGCTGGTCATTGCGGCAGAATAAAGGGAGCTAATTTTAATAAAGAAAAAAAGGAAAAAATAATTCAGTTCTTTAAAGACGAAGGTATAAAAAAGTTAGCAGCAATTTCAGATAGGGAATTTTTAATATCTGGTTTATCGCTGTACTGGGCTGAAGGCAGTAAAAAAGACAAACTTTCGTTTGTAAATTCTGAACCTGAAATGATTATGTTTATGTATAAATGGTTTTACGAAATTATGGGTGTTAAAAAAGATGAGTTTATGCCAAGAATATTTATTAATGAAATACATCGTCCGAGGATAAATAAGGTCTTGAGATTTTGGTCAAAATTGCTAAACTTACCCGTAAGTCAATTTGGCAATCCGGTTTTTCTTGCCCACAAACAAAAAAAAGTATATGAGAACTATAATAACTATTACGGCGTCTTGGCACTAAGGGTTAGAAATAGTAGCAGGTTGAAATATGAAATTATTGGTTTGATTGATGCATTAAAAAAAAGTAATATAGCCAAGGTAGCTCAATGGTTAGAGCGGTCGTTTCATAAGCGACAGGTTGTGGGTTCAATTCCCACCCTTGGCACAAATATTGGGCGCGTGGTGTAGCCCGGTCAACACGTCCCCCTGTCACGGGGAAGATCGCCGGTTCAAATCCGGTCGCGCCCGCCAATATAAAACTTTCCTGTTTGTGAGATCGGCAATTCAAAAAGGCCCTTTCTAAGAAAGATCGGGCCCATCGTAGTTCACGGTGATTAACCAGCATTAGGGAAGAGGATTCGCCGCTCCGTGACTCGGCAGCAGTATTTTTTACTTGCGAGCCAGAACGAATCGAAAACTCTCTCTTCGACGGTCACGGGATGTATATCGTAATGACATCCCTTTGGAGCATCAACTACGATTAGTCCTTCCCGTGAATCCAACGCCATTTGGCATGGCTTAATATTTTGCAGTACTTTCTCTATTGGTTTTCGGGTTTCAATCTCTTTTTCCGGCAAAATTCTAGCTTCCAACCACTTGGTTGAAACGAGAACTTTATCGAAAGGTAGTACGAGATCGAGAAAGTCGTTGTAAAAAAGCGTTACGCCAATTGCCATCACCGCTATAGAGAAAAGAATTTTCTTTTCCATGTATCACCTCTTTCTGGTTTTTAAGTTACCATCAATTTTTCCAAACCTCTTTCCATTATTTTTGCATTTCTTTAATTTGTCAAGTTATTTTGAGTAAATTACAATACATCTTATGCTTGATCTGGAAAAATTACTCCAAAAAGCCAAGAATGAGATCAAAGAAGCGGCGGATTTGGCCAAACTTAGGAACCTCGAGATACGTTATCTGGGACGTAATGGGGAGCTAACTCTGTTTTTGCGTTCGCTTAAGGACTTTGCCATAGAGGAAAGGAAGAAATTAGGGGCGAGCGCCAATAAAATCAGGGATGAGTTGGAATCTTTAATTCGCGAAAAGATTCATACGGTCGGAAAAAAAGAAATAGAAGAGCGGCTTTCAACTGAAAAAATAGATATAACCGCACCGGGCCGTAGGTTGCCAAAGGGGCATCTTCACCCCGTAACTATTTTAAGGCGTGACATTGAAGAAATCTTTCGTGATTTGGGTTTTTCTTCCGTGGGAGGGCCAGAGATAGAACTGGAATGGTATAACTTCGATTCTTTAAATATTCCTAAATATCATCCAGCTCGCGATATGCAGGATACTTTGTGGCTCAAAGAAAAGCCGATTGCCATCAAAAGGGGAGGCGAAAATATTTTATCGCGCCTTTTGATGCGAACTCAGGTGACATCGATTCAAGTCCGTTTCATGGAAAAAAATAATCCGCCCTTCTCGATAATTATGCCTGGAAATGTTTATCGCAGAGAGACGCCCGACGCGTCACACGAAATACAATTTACGCAGATGGATGGGATCGTCGTCGGGCCGGATGCTTCGCTTGCAAACATGAAGTGGGTTATGGATGCAGTTTTGAGAAAAATTTTCGGAAAAAAAGTCGCAACACGTCTTCGTCCGAGTTATTTTCCGTTCACGGAGCCGTCCGTTGAGCTTGATATGGAATGCTTTGTCTGTGGAGGCAAGGGCTGTTCGGTTTGCAAACGGACCGGCTGGGTTGAAATTTTGCCAGGAGGGATGGTACACCCGAAAGTTTTCGAAGCCGCAGGAATGAACCCGAGAGACCATCAGGGCTATGCCTTTGATCTGGGGATAGATCGAATCTGTATGATGAAATATAAAATTCCGGATATTCGCCTTTTCCATTCGCAAGATTTGCGGTTTATTAATCAATTTTAATATGAGGATTGTAATGACTCTTTGTGTTATTCATCAGGAACCGAAAATTTTACTTGGACTTAAAAAACGCGGATTTGGAATGGGAAAGTGGAACGGATTCGGAGGAAAGGTTAAAGACGGAGAAGATATTATAGAAGCCGCGAAGAGGGAAGTATTGGAAGAAACGGGCGTTCCGGTAGAAAATTTGGAGCCGTCCGGAAAATTGGAGTTTAATTTCGAAGGAAATCCGGATACCATAGAGGTTAATCTTTTTCGGGCGATGGATTTTAATGGAGAGCCGGTCGAAAGTGAAGAAATGCGCCCGCAGTGGTTTGATGTAGGGGGAATACCGTATGACGAAATGTGGCCCGACGACCGGCATTGGTTACCGCTTTTTTTGAAAGGCAATAAACTTTATGGAAAATTTTTATTCGATAAAAAGGGAAACGAAGTTTTAAAGAAAGAGTTATCCGTATTTACATGAAGTTTTCGTATAACTGGCTGAACGAATACGTATCGCTTCCAAGGCCGAATAAAGTGGCTGAAATTTTGACGATGCATTCTTTCGAGGTCGAAGGTTTTGAAAAAGCGGGCAAGGACACGATTTTTTCGATCGATATTTTGCCGAACCGCATTCCCGACGCTTCGGGGCATCGGGGGGTTGCGCGGGAGCTTTCTTTGCTTCTGAAAAAGCCGATAAAAATTCCTAAATTTACCATAAAAGAATCTGGCGATGTAAAAAAGGAAATTTCGGTTGAGATTAGAGTAAAAAAAGAATGTCCTCGCTACACTGCCAGGTTTATGAAGAATGTGAAAGTTGGGCCCTCGCCCAAGGTTATTTTGGAGCGCCTGGGCGCATGCGGAATAAATTCAATTAATAATGTAGTCGATGCGGCGAATTATGTGATGCTCGACACCGGCCAGCCTCACCATGCTTTCGATGCAGATTTAGTGAAGGGAAAAATTATTGTTCGTATGGCAAAAAAAGGGGAGAAGATGGTAACGCTGGATAATGTTTCTCTTAAGCTCGACGATAGCGATTTGATAATAGCGGATGAGTCAGGTCCGCTGGGACTTGCTGGAATCAAGGGAGGAAAGAGGGCGGCCGTTACGGAAAAAACAAAAAATATTATCTTGGAATCTGCGAATTTCGATCCGGAATTTATTCAAAAGACTTCAAAAAAATATAATTTATTGACCGATGCCGCAGTCAGGTTTCGCGCCGGTCTCGATAGGTCCATTTTGCCCCAATCTTTGGATGAATTCGCTTCGATTGTTCAGGAAATTGCCGGCGGGGAAGTGATGCGCGGTTTTATCGACACAAATCCAAAAAAAATAAAACGGGTCCTGTATTTTCGCCCGGATAAAGCCCGGAACGTCTTGGGCGAAAATATCTCAAACGCAGAGATGAAAAATATTATGGAGGGATTGGGATTGATCATTCGCGGCAACAAATCAAATAAATGGCAGGTCGAAATTCCCGGAGTTAGGACAGATTTGACGCTTGAAGAAAATCTTTTTGAGGAAGTCGGCCGGATTTATGGTTACGAAAATATCAAGGCAAGGCCTCCGGTAATTTCTCTCGATAAAAATGAAGTGTCTGACGAATTCGAAACATTCAAGAAAAGAATCCAGGAAAGAATTTCCAATTTCGGATATTCGGAGGTGCATGGGTATTCTTTTGTCGGAGAAAAAGAACTTGAGGCTACCGACGACAAAAAGGGAGTAATCAAACTTGAAAACCCCATCCGTCCGGAGCTGGCTTTCCTGCGCCCAAATTTGACTATTTCCGTTATGCAGGCGCTCTCCAAAAATTTGAAGCATTTTTCGGAGGTGAGAGTTTTTGAAATAGGGCAAGTTTTTTCAAAAAATGATAAAAAAATTAAAGACAGCTCGGAATTGGAAGACGCAAGGATTGCTTTCGGCTTTTCAAATAAAATGAAATTAAGAAAAAAGGGCGATTCTCCCTTTTTTGAACTTAAGGGAGTCATATCTTCATTGTTCGAATCTTTAGGGGTCGCCGATGTTTGGTTCGATGACGTTCCGCAGGATAAAATCAATTTTAAAAAATGGAACCGCGAACTTCTGCATCCGTTCAGGGCGGCCCAGATAAAATCCGGCGATAAGCTTTTGGGAATAATCGGAGAAATCCATCCGCGGGTTATGGACATTTTCGAAATAAAGTATCCTTCTAGCGTTTCGGAGATTTCTCTCGGCGCATTGTTCGAAACTGTCAGATCCGAGCGGGAATATAAAGAAATTTCAAAATATCCCGCTGTCTTGCGCGATATCGCGGTTTTGGTCCCTTCTCAAGTAAGGGTCACTGAAGTTTCCGATGTCATTGAAAATACCGCGGGAATGCTTTTGCGTGATTCCGATTTGTTTGATATCTACGAGGGCGATGAAATTCCGGAAAATAAAAAAAGTTTGGCATTTTCACTTTTCTTTGAATCAAATGAACGCACCCTTTCAGAAAAAGAAGTTGATGAAATAATGCAGAAAATCACCCAAACGCTTGAATCCAACCCCGAGTGGGAAGTTAGAAAATGAGTGAAATTTATATTAGGTTTAATCGGGATTTTATGATAGAATTTATCTATAAAAGCAATCAAATTTTACGTAACTAATGGCTAAAAATAACAAGAAATCGAATGCCACCCTGAATGGGGGGAATGGGGGGTCTTACACCGCCAAGGATATTTATGTCTTGGAGGGACTTGAGCCTGTCCGGAAACGCCCGGGTATGTATATTGGGTCAACCGGAGTGGATGGGCTTCATCATTTAATTTGGGAAGTCGTTGACAACTCTCTGGATGAGGCAATGGCCGGATTCGCGAAAAATATTTCCGTCTCGCTTCTTCCCGGCAATAAAGTTCGAGTTGTGGACGACGGACGAGGGATCCCGGTGGATATTCATAAGCAGACGAAAGTATCAGCGCTTGAAACCGTAATGACGACACTCCACGCCGGAGGAAAATTCGGCGGGGATTCCTATAAAGTTTCCGGAGGCCTTCACGGGGTAGGCGTTTCCGTTGTTAATGCGCTTTCAAAATCTTTAACCGCCCAAGTTTGCAGGGACGGAGATAAATGGGAGCAGGAATATACAAGAGGAACGCCGGAGGGCAAGGTAAAAAAAACTGGCTCTTGCAAGGGTTCCGGAACTGCCATTACCTTTGAACCGGATATTGAAATTTTCAAGGATGTAAAATTCAACTGGGATACAATATTAGAGCATTTGCGGCAACAGGCATATTTGACTGCCGGAATAAAAATACAAATAAGAGACGAGCGGGAAAAAGAGGAGTATTTGCATAAATCATACGCGTTTTGTTTTGAGTCCGGCATACGTTCATACGTAAGCTTCTTGAACCGAAGGCAGAAGGTAAAAAATGAGACAATTTTTTATACGGCTAAAGAAGTAAACGGCATTCATACTGAAGTCGCGTTGCAGTATGTTGACGATTTGACCGCGCGGGAGCTCGCTTTCGCTAACAATATTTATAACCAAGAAGGCGGATCGCATTTGACCGGTTTTAGGACCGCGTTAACGCGGGTGCTGAATGATTATGCCAGGAAGAACGGATACTTGAAGGATAAAGACAGTTTAACGGGGGAGGATGTGCGCGAAGGATTAACCTCCGTTATCGCGGTAAAAATTCAAAACAGTGTTTTGCAGTTCGAGGGGCAGACAAAATCCAAATTAGGAAATCCGGAGGCGAGGGGGGCGGTTGAAAGCGTTTTCGGCGAAGCTTTTTCTTCTTATCTTGAAGAAAATCCATCGGAAGCGAGGGCTATTCTCGAAAAAGTTATTTTAGCGCTTGAAGCTAGGAAAGCCGCAAAAGCCGCAAAAGATACTGTTTTAAGGAAGGGAGTTTTGGACGGCCTTACTCTTCCCGGAAAACTCGCGGACTGCCAATCGCGAAAGGCGGAGGAATCGGAAATTTTTATTGTTGAAGGTGACTCCGCCGGAGGCTCCGCGAAAATGGCAAGAGACAGAAAATTCCAGGCAATATTGCCGCTTCGCGGAAAAATTCTAAATGTGGAACGCGCGCGCCTTGATAAAATGCTTTTGTCGAAGGAAATTAAGGCCCTAATCATTGCCTTGGGCGCGGCAATTGCGGACGAACTTGATATATCAAAACTTCGCTACCATAAAATAGTAATAATGACGGATGCCGATGTTGACGGGGCGCACATTAGAACTCTTTTATTGACACTTTTTTACAGATATTATCTTCCGATAATCGAGCAAGGATATTTATATATTGCCCAGCCCCCGCTCTACAGAATACAAAAAGGCAAAGACATCCGTTACGCTTTTTCGGACGGCGAGAAGGAAAAAATATTAAAAGATTTCGAAAAAATTGCAAAGGAAAAATCTAAAAAAGATGAATCTGCTGAAACTGAAACTTCGCCGGAAGGGGAGCCAGAGGGAGTAGGAATAAAAATAAAAGGAATTAATATTCAGCGATATAAGGGCTTGGGAGAGATGAACCCTTCCCAGCTTTGGGAGACTACAATGGACCCGGCCGTCAGAATTTTAAAGCAAGTAGGAATTGCCGACGCTTCGGAGGCATCAAAAACTTTTGAAATTTTAATGGGCGACGAAGTCGCCCCAAGAAAACTTTTCATTCAAACGCACGCGAGAGCTGTGCAAAACTTGGACGTTTGAATTTGACACACAATCTCTTCCGTTATATTTTAAAAAATAAGAAAGGAGATAGGTCTTTAAACAAGTTTTTGAATTTTTGGTACAAAAACTAACTCTAATTTTTTGGA
Organism: Candidatus Giovannonibacteria bacterium; assembly: GCA_016176285.1. Taxonomy (GTDB): domain Bacteria; phylum Patescibacteriota; class Minisyncoccia; order JACPKW01; family UBA11713; genus JACOXM01. Next base: position 31,097 of record JACOXM010000001.1, read on the forward strand.
GGACATCGTGAATAAAAAAAATAAAAAAGCTGTAATCGTTGACTATAGAGAAAAGCGGTTTGAGCTTTTTGTGCCGGGAGCAACTAGTGAAGGATTGCGGGAGAAGCTTAAAGAAGTCCCGATGTTTACAGGAGCAACTATAGTTCCTGGAGTGAACGAGGATAAGCCAGCGCTGTTTGTAATCGTAGGGGATTTTTGTAAACCGGCAGAAACTGTCGAGGGAGTATCCCGATGGGCTAAAACGACTTTTTTCGTTCCCAGTATTACGTTTACCGCATCTGCGCTAGCGGCGATGCGATCTCTGTAGACCTTTATTTATTTCTCTAACAGGCCAGCCGTTCTTTGACTGGCCTTTGACATTTTTATAAGTTCAGTTATGATTAATAAATAAGCCCCTGCGGGGGTTTTAAAAAACCTTTTTTTCATAATATGCTCGAAAAAATAACCAATTATTTTAAAGAAACGCGGCAGGAATTGAAGCATGTAAATTGGCCGTCTCGCGATAACACGGTTAGGTTTACCGTGCTTGTTATAGCGGTTTCCATTGTTATTGCGATTTTTTTGGGCCTCCTGGATTTCATTTTTCAATATTTGCTAAATACATTTATTTTGTAACATGGCCAAGCAGACAGGTGAATTTGGAAGAAATTGGTACGCGGTACACACTTATTCCGGCTATGAAGACGCCGTTGCCAGAAATTTGCGCCAGCGCATCGAGTCACTCGGGATGGAGGACAAAATTTTCAACGTATTAGTGCCCACCGAGAAAAAAATAAAAATTAAGGGCGGAAAAAGGAGGAGCGTTGAGGAAAAAATTTATCCGGGATATGTTCTCGTTGAAATGATTGTAACTGATGATTCTTGGTATGTTGTAAGGAATACTCCAAGGGTTACCGGTTTTGTGGGCTCTGGAACTACGCCGACTCCGCTTTCCCGCGAAGAGGTTGATATACTTTTCCGCAGAATGGGCGCCGAGGAGCCGAAATTCAAAGTGGATGTCTCAATAGGGGATGTGGTCAGAATAACCGACGGGCCGTTCAAGGAATTTGAAGGCAAAGTAAATGAAGTGGATGAGGAGAGGGGCAAGATCAAGGTGCTTGTTTCAATGTTCGGAAGAGAAACCCCAGTAGAGCTTGATTTCCTCCAAGTTAAAAAGCTATAAATTAGTATGGCAAAACCGATTAAAACAATTTTGAAGCTCCAGCTCCCTGCCGGCAAAGCCACCCCCGCGCCACCGGTTGGAACGGCTCTCGGTCCGCATGGAATAAACATTGGGGAATTCGTTAAAAAATTTAACGATGCGACGGCGGACAAAGGGGATTCGATTATTCCTGCAGAAATAACCATTTTTGAAGACAGGACTTTTACTTTTGTTTTAAAAACGCCTCCCGCGTCAGATTTATTAAGAAAGGCGGCGGGAATAGAAAAAGGTTCAGATAATCCCTTAAAAAATAAAGTAGGAAAAATCAAAAAATCCCAGATACGCGAAATCGCCGAGAAAAAAATGGAAGATTTGAATGCAAACGATATTGATGCCGCGATGAAAATTATCGAAGGTTCCGCCCGTTCAATGGGCATTGAGATAGAATAATTATGTCAAAGAAGCTCGGAGCTGTTCCATATCAGACAATTATCGGGATGATCGCAGATGGTTCCATCAAGGGCGCTCTGGAATCGAGCGTGCGCCCGGCTTCTCTTGACTTGCGGCTATCTGACGAATTTTATCGCGTCGACGGAATTTTTTTGCCGAGACCCGGCGAGAAAGTGAGAAACATACTTCCTGAAATGGGCGCAGTGGAACACAGCCTGGATTATCCTCTGGAAAGAGGGGTTACTTATCTTGCAAGGCTCGAAGAATCTCTTGAATTAAAAGAAGATATATATGGCTATTCAAATCCTAAATCTTCCACGGGAAGAAATGATATTCATGCCCGTGTGATTGCGGATGGTGTTTCGCGCTACGATACAACGGCTCCGGCGGGATTTTCTGGCGAGCTTTGGCTCGCAATTGAGCCTAGATCTTACCCCGTTCGTCTGAAACCCGGCGTCTCTTTAAGCCAGATCCGTTTTTTTAATCACGACACAAGGTTCAACGAAGAAGAACTCATGTTCTATTTTGAACGCGATCAGCTTTTATGGCACAAGGGTCGCCCTCTTTCTTATAATGAAATAAATATAAAAGATGATGATGGGGCATTAATTCTTACCGCTGAATTAGAAGACGCCCTTGTCGGATACGAATGCAGAGGGTCGGGAAAAGTGTTGGATTTTAGCCTTAAGGGCCACTATCAGCCAGAAGAATTTTTCCAACCTCTGAAATCGTCTAAAGGAACCGTTCTTTTGAAAAAAGACAGTTTTTATATCATCCGCACGAAAGAAGCCGTTAGGGTTCCCCCTCACTTTTCTTCAGAGGTTGTCCCTATGGATGAGCGTTCCGGAGAATTCCGCACTCATTATGCGGGATTTTTTGACCCCGGGTGGGGCTGGGGCGAGAATGGGGAGGGAAAGGGCAGGCGCGGAGTATTAGAAATTCGGCCTTTTTCCGACGTTCTCTTACGGGATGGCCAACCAGTGGCTAAATTCCGCTTCGAAAAAATGATGGAGGCGCCCGAGGCAAACTACGATGCGATGCCCGACTCAAACTACAATTCAAAAGAAGAGGAAAACCTGCCCAGACTTTCCAAGCATTTCAAGGTGCCAGTATGAATCTAAGGCCATTCCTGATTGCTTTTGAGGGTATAGACGGCAGCGGCAAGGGAACGCAGGCTATGAAACTTAGGGAATGGCTGGAAGTACAAACAAAAAAATCCGTTGGGGGATGGACTGAACCGAATGACGAATCAAGCCTTATCGCGAAAACAATTCGCGCGGTTTTGGCGAAAGAAATAAAAATAGCCGATCCTTTTGAATTCCAGAGGATGTATGTCATAGATCGCGCGCAAAATATTTTTTCGCATTTAGTTCAAAATAAAGATAATCATGAATATAAAGTGACGGAGAGGTTTGCATTGTCCACGATTGCTTACGGAATGCTCACTGGACGCCCCGCCGAAGATTTTATAAATTTACACAGGGAAGTCCTTGGCCCATCCATGGTTTGGCCGGACCTTACAATTTTAATTGACGTGCAGGCCGATACGGCAATTTCCAGAATTAATTCAAGAAGAGATATGGAAGGAAGGGCTAAAGAATCTTTTGAGAAGAAAAATTTTCTGGAAAAAGTAAGGGAAAATTACTTAAGCCTCGCAAAAAGAAACGATATCGGTAAAATCACGGTTGTGAACGGCGAGAGGCCGCAGGAAGAGGTTTTCGAAGACGTTAAAAAAGCAGTTTCCAAGCATTTTGGATTTTAATTTTTTTGTTTGCTAGGATATTAGCCATATGGCGTTTCCACCGGGCGCAATAGAGTTTGCAAGGGATTTCGTAAATAAGCCGATTTACGCTTATACGGACCTCGAAAAAAGAATGCTCAAAAGCTTTTTTACGAATTTCGAGAGGCGCGTTTTTTTCATGCATTCCCTCCCTTCGAATGTTTCAGCGACGCTTTTCGCGATGTATTCGAGGATGAAAAATCAAAGGGGTATTAGGGGGGTATTTGTGGATTCATTTATTCCGGAATTTCTGGCCTGTTCCCTCCAGGAGTTTATTGATAAAGAAAGCGAATTCGGGCAGGAATCTACGAAATTTTTACGATCGAGAGATATAAAAAATTTAAACGATTTTTACGCATATTCGGACGAGTCGAGGAGATCGGTGGAGGAATTTTTAGGATCAATTCAAATTGATCCGGACTATCTTCAAAGGCTTGCGGAATCAAACCGCACGAAAAGATTTCTCGGAATGTGGCTTGATAAATACGGACATAATTCCATCGCTAGAACGAGTTCTTTTTATCTAGGCTTCGAGCAAATTTCTCTTCTTGCCGCGAAATCCATAGAGTGGACCAGGCCCGGCGCCGGGTATATCGAGCTTTCCACCAGGTATGTTGATATGGGCGGAAAGGATTGCTTCCCGATCGCGGAGTTACTCGGGATTTATGGAAAAAGCGCGGTTTCGGTCATCGGTCTCCTCGAGAAATCCTTTGATTATTATAGGGAACTTCAGGGCGATAAATTTTCGGGCCCGTTTCCGCAATTTTTACGCGAAAATTATTCAAAATTTATTACAAATGAAAAAGACCTTGAAAACGGAGTAGTAGGGGAGACTTGCGATGTGCTTGGAAATTTTCTTCCTTGCGCAACACTTACCTCAGTGGGCGTTCATATATCCGGAGAATCCCTTCCGGAATTAATGAAGCATTTGATAGTGGACAACACTCCCGAAAACGAAGCCCTCGCAGAGGCCGTAATGGCGGAATCGGAAAAAGTCGGCGCGAATCAATTTATCCGCCATTTCGAGCCTACTCCATGGAAAACAATGTCATGGGAATATCTCGATACGAAAGCTTTTCTTAACCACGAAGACCCCATTGTTGTCGAAAGCGGAAGCCTCTCGAGGGAGGCGGCAGAGAAAATTTTGGTGCGCGCTTTCCAGAAACTCAAGTCGGGAGAAAAAATAAAAAATATTGACGACTTAATTTCGAAGTTTAAAGACGTTCCCCGCGGAGAATACGATAGATTGTCGAATCAGTTTGAAAGGATTAACGCGACCCTTTCCGGCGTTATGAGTTTTCGGGGGTGGCGCGATCTTCACAGGCAGGGATTTTCCACGCATTTGCGAACTTTCGTAACGCCTGATATAGGATTTTATAAATATGACAAAAAAGCTCCGGAGAGTTTCTTTAAAGCTTCGGAATATATTCACAATGAAAATAAAAAAGTTTACAGGGAGCTGGATACACTCCCTCGCGAAATCCTGCAGTACCCAATGGCGATTGGAAACCTTATCGGTTTTGAAATTTCCTCAAACCTGCTTCAATGGGAATTTTGTAATTGGCAGAGGACGAAGTTTTCCGTGAACCACGAAGTCCGGCAGGTTTTCCTTTCAATGGAAAACCTTTTGCGAAAGAATTATCCGTGGTGGAAGGATATTTCTCGCGCCGATATTACCCCCGCGTATATTTTCGCAAGAACGGAAAAAGGAATTCCCCTCTAAAATTAATTTTCTATCAGAGGTATGAAGTATACAGACGATCGTCGCCAAACTACACTCCGCTCTAATTTTTATCAAATAAATTTAAAAAGGCTTGCCCGATAGATCTGGGAAAGCCTTTGAACTTAAACTATGCCGAAAGCCACTTTCTTGTATTCAGGGCAACTGGCGTCGTGTTTCGCGAAAATGAAATGCGTGTGAAGGTGCTTTATGGAGGAGCCACTATATCGTGGATTTCCCTCGCGCATTGCGAATACTCCGCCGGGAGATCTGTATTCCACCTTTGCCCATTTCTCGAGCTTTAGGAGCTCGGTTCCGGCATCGTCGTGCATATCCAGGATAGATTCGATATGCCTGCCATGCGGATCCTTATAGATTGCGAGCAAATGCGGGCTCGTGTTTTCAAGAGGGAAAGTGTTGAAGGTTAATGTCCAATATTTCCACTCTTTGATCGTCTTTTCGATAAATCTTTTTCTGTACTCGGGGCAGAATGGACAAATTCCTTCATCTCGAATTCTGCGCATATGATCCAGCTGCTCTTGAGTTCGGCAATTCCAGAGCTCGACATAACTCGCTTTCCATGTAGCCCTTCTGAGTGTTCGGTAGGTGTAATCGAACTCATTTACTTCATCGAAGCCATTTCTTTGAATCAAGATCGGTTCCCAGTCTGCTCGGTTTATCTTGGGAAAAAATTTGTCCCCATGGATTTTTGCATGAACCTCTGTTAGACAGAGCATATCCGCAAGCGGGAGAGTTTTTTCAAAGACTTCCTGGCCGCCTATGGCGCAAATCTCTTCTGTACCGGAAGCGATTTCGACAGCCTCTTCGATGGAGTCTGCTTTTACGCAAGGATGAGGCGCCGAAAAGCTGAATTTTTTAGAAAGCACAACGGTTTTCCGATCTCTGAAAAAAAACCTTCCGTACTTGTTCCAGAGGATTTCGAAGGTCTTTCTGCCTGCGAGCAGGGTTTTTCCAAGCGTGAATTTTCTGAAAAGCGCCAAGTCCGCTTGTAAATTCCAAGGAAGCTTGCCTTTTGCGGAGATTACCCCATTTTCTGCTACGGCCGCGATCACGGATATATTAGGTCTTTCTAGATTAGGTCTTTCTAGCATGTTATTATTCTCCTTTTCTTAAGAACTCAAATTGTATGAATACTATTACAAGATATGGATTTGTGCAATGCATATGTGCTAAAATCTTTCTCATAAGAATATGTGGAGATCTCGCGCACTAGCGGTTATTTTTTTGCTGATTGGGCTTTTTGCGGGCTTCTATGATGCCGCCTCTTTTAATTGGAAATTTTCTTCGCTCGCGCCTAATTTTATGAAAAAGGAATTCAGCTTAGGCCCGGATTTGCAGGGAGGGATTAGCCTCGAATATAAAGCCGATACTTCCTCGATAGCTTCTTCTGAAAGGTCAGAGGCGATGGCGGGACTGCGCGATGTAATTGAAAATCGCGTAAATCTTTTCGGAGTCTCCGAGCCGATAATCCAGGTAAAAAAAATAGGGGACGATGACCGCCTTATTGTGGAGCTTGCCGGAGTTTTTGATATAAATAACGCTATACAAATTATTGGAGAAACTCCTTATCTCGAATTCCGCGCGCTGGATCCGGCCGTTAGTTTGGATGAGCTTACAAAAAGGCAGGCCTCGGGGGATGTTGCCAGTTATATAAATTCGTTTGTTCCGACACAGCTTACGGGAAGATTTCTCGAAAAAGCGATACTTAGATACGACCAGACGGCGCTTGAATCTCTAGTTGCGCTTGATTTTAATAATGAGGGACAAAAACTTTTCTCCGAAATTACGAGAAATAATATCGGGAAGCCAGTCGCGATTTTTTTGGACGGCATTCCGATATCAACCCCTGTTGTAAAAGAAGAAATCACGCAGGGCGAGGCTGTTATTACCGGTCAATTTACAAGGCAGCAGGCGCAGGCTTTGGTAAGAAATTTGAATTCTGGCGCGCTTCCTGTTCCGATCTCGCTTTTAAAGGAAGAAACTAGGGGAGCGTATCTCGGCGCAGACACGCTTTCTAAGATGGTTCGCGCTGGCGTTTATGGATTGATCGGCGTCGCTTTATTTCTTTTGCTTTTTTACAGGCTCCCCGGGGTTATCGCGGTTTTAGCGCTTTTGATTTATACCTCGTTGGCGCTCGCGATATTTAAGATCTGGCCTATATATCTGACTTCCGCCGGAATCGCGGGCTTTATCTTATCCATAGGTATGGCGGTGGATGCAAACATTTTAATATTCGAAAGAACGAAAGAAGAATTAAGGGCGGGGAAATCTTTGCCAATGGCCGTTGAGGAGGGATTTTCACGGGCGTGGTTGTCTATCCGTGATTCAAACGTATCGAGTTTGATAACTGCTTTTATACTTTTCTGGCTTGGAAGCCAGAGCGTTTCGGGTTTCGCACTAACGCTTGGTTTGGGAATTGGGTTGAGTATGATCTCCGCGATAACCATTACGCGGACTTTCTTAAGGGCGCTTGAATTAAAAGACAGTAAAACTATGAGAAAATTATATGGGGCTAGTTAGGGCTAGAAAATTTAGTTACGCGCTTTCGATTATTTTAATTTTAGCAAGCTTTGTATCCCTTTCTTTATATCGGCTGAAGCTCGGAATAGATTTTACGGGCGGATCATTGATCGAAATTCAATACGACGGCGCGCGGCCGGATATAAATTTGATTCATAATAAAATCGGGGCGCTTAATTTTGGGCAGGCAATAATACAGCCGACGGGGGACAGCGGCGTTTCCATAAAGACTCGCGAGCTTTCTACGGAAGAGCGGCAGGGGGTGATCGCGGAAGTTTCAGCGTTGGGCAGTGTTAGGGACGCGAGCGTAAATACAATCGGCCCGACCATAGGAAAGGAGCTCCGCGATCGTTCGATTTTGGCGATAATCCTGGTTTTAGTGGCGATAATTTTGTATGTATCCTGGGCGTTTAGGAAGGTATCGAAGCCGGTTTCATCCTGGTTTTACGGAATTTTCGCGGTTGTGGCGCTTTTCCACGATGTATTTATTCCGCTCGGAGTTTTTTCACTTTTAGGAAAATTCAAAGGGGTTGAAATTGATACGCTTTTTGTGACCGCGATTTTAACGGTTTTAGGCTTCTCCGTGCACGACACGATTGTCGTTTTCGACAGAGTTCGGGAAAACTTGCGGCTTCCACATAAAGAAACTTTTGAAGAAACCGTTGGAAAATCTTTGAACCAGACGCTGACGCGTTCTGTGAATACTTCGCTCACGGTTTTAATCGTTCTTGTAGCACTTTATTTTCTTGGGGCAGAGACCACGAAATATTTCGCGCTCACTCTTATTATTGGTATTGTCGCGGGGACATACTCCTCGATTTTTATAGCTTCGCCCCTGCTTGTGACTTGGAACAATTTCCGGGAAAAGCGAGCTTCAAGATAGTCTAGTCAGCGAGTAGCGTTAACGCCTCGGTCTGAAATACAGTACGACCGGGGCTTTTAATTTTATTAAAATAAGACTTGACAGGGGGAATACGTCCCCTATAATGGGTATACGATTGAGTTTTGGAAGAATTACACGCCCTAAATTTTAAGGCCGGGTGAAAACCCATAAATCATAAATAACCTAATATAAGAAGCGAGCCTCTTAGCGTAAGGGGTTTTTGCTTGTTAATTTTATGCAAAAAAAATATTTTTCTAGCTATAGGGAATCACTCACTCCATTACCCCATCTTCCCGAGATCCAACTGCAATCCTGGCAGTGGTTTTTGAAAGAGGGTGTGAAAGAACTCTTTAGGGAGTTTTCTCCGATAAAAGATTACGGAGGAGAGGATTTGGAATTGGAATTTTATGATTATGCCCTGGATGAGCCGAAGTATGACGAGTATCAGGCGAAAGCTCTTAACGCTTCTTTTGACGCGACTCTTCGCGTAAAGGTGCGCCTTACAAATAAGAAAACGGGGGAGATGAAGGAACAGGAAATTTTTCTAGCGGATATGCCGCTGATGACTCCCCGCGGGACTTTTATTGTGAATGGGGTGGAGAGGGTGATTGTTTCCCAGCTTGCGCGGTCTTTCGGAGTGTATTTCACGGCGAATTTTGTTCGGGGAAGAAAGTTTTTTGGGGCAAAAATTATTCCTTCTCGCGGCGCCTGGATTGAGCTTGAGTCGGATTTTGACGGCGCGATTTACGCGAGGATAGACAGGAAAAGAAAAATTCCGGCTACGTGCCTTTTGAGGATTTTTGGGCTAGGCACCAATGAAGAAATTTTGAATAAATTTAAAAAAGACGGAGGGGAGGCTGACCCATTGATAGTTAGAACGCTTGAAAAAGATTCCACAAAAAGCGCCGCGGATGCGTACATGGAAATTTATAAGCGCATCCGCCCAGGGGAACCGGCCACTGCAGAAACCGCTAAAGAACTTATTTCCGCGATGTTTTCAGAAGAAAGATATGACCTTTCCATTGTGGGTAGGTATAAATTGAACCAAAGGCTGGGGGATTCTTCCGCGCCAAACTCCAGGGTTTTGTCCGGCGACGATCTCGTAAAAATTATCCGGCATATTATTACATTAAATGCTATGCCCAACGCGGAAGCGGATGATGTGGATCATGTAGGGAATAGAAGAATACGCTCTTTAGGCGAATTGTTACAGCAAAGATTAAGAATCGGCATGACGAGGATGAAAAGAACTATCCAGGACAGAATGTCCACGCTTGACCAGACAACTTTGACGCCTGCGCATCTAATAAACGCGAGACCGTTCATGGCTATTTTGAAAGAGTTTTTCACTACAAACCAGCTTTCCCAGTTTATGAACCAGGTGAACATACTTTCGGAACTCGAACACTTAAGGCGCCTCTCTGCGCTCGGCCCCGGCGGGCTAACGAGGGAGAGGGCGGGGTTTGAAGTGCGTGACGTGCACCCGTCCCATTACGGAAGAATTTGTCCTATTGAAACTCCCGAAGGACCGAACATCGGGCTTGTTGTGCATCTCGCAGGTTACGCCCGCGTGAATGAATATGGAATTTTAGAAACTCCGTACATGAAAGTTGAAAAGGGAGTAATTACGGGCGAAGTAAAATATATGACTGCATTCGAAGAAGCGAAATTCCATATTGCGCAGGCAAGCACAAAAGTAGACGAGGCAGGGAAAATTCTTGTTGAAGAAACTGAAGGAAGATTAAACGGCGCTCCCGGAATTATGACGAGAGACCAGATAGATTACATGGAGGTAGCTCCCGAGCAGGCATTTTCCATCGCGACTTCATTGATTCCGTTTTTAGCCCACGATGATGCAAACCGCGCGATGATGGGTTCGAACATGCAGAGGCAGGCCGTACCGTGCATAAGGCCGCAGGCACCTTTGGTGGCGACGGGAATCGAAGAAAGAGCCGCGAGAGATTCCGGCAGGCTTACTATTGCCGAAGAGGACGGAGTCGTAACAGGATTAGACGCTTCAAGGGTAGTAATTAAATCGAGTAAGAAAGAAACAACTTACCCGATTGTGAATTTTTTAAGATCAAACGATTTTACCGTAATAAATCAGCGCCCGATCGTAAATCTCGGCGATGAAATTAAAAAAGGCGATGTGATAGCTGATACTTCGTCTTCTGAAAATGGAGTTTTGGCATTAGGGCAAAATCTTTTGGTGGCGTTTCTTTCCTGGGGAGGAGCGAATTATGAAGACGCCATAATTCTTTCCGAGCGCCTCGTAAAAAATGATGTTTTCAGCTCGATTCACATCGAGGATTTTATAGTTGATGTGCGAGACACAAAACTTGGTCCGGAAATTACGACGCACGATATCCCAAATGTTTCCGAAGAAAAGTTGAAGGACTTGGATGAAGAGGGTGTAATCAGAGTTGGTGCCGAAGTAAGGGCGGGAGACATACTTGTCGGGAAAATCACTCCCAAGGGAGAGGTGGAATTAACCCCGGAAGAAAGGCTTTTGCGGGCTATTTTCGGAGAAAAAGCGAGAGATGTTAAGGATACTTCCTTAAGGCTTCCTCACGGAAAACAAGGGAGGATTGTTGGGATAAAAGTATTTTCAAGGGAGCGTGGAGATAAACTTGATACGGGCGTTATTAAGCGCGTTCAGGTTGAAGTAGCCCAGTTAAGGAAAATTTCCGTTGGGGACAAGCTTGCGGGAAGGCACGGGAACAAGGGAGTTATTTCAAAAATTCTTCCCGTGGAAGAGATGCCTTATCTCGAAGACGGAACGCCCGTGGATATAATTTTAAATCCTCTCGGTGTTGCTTCCCGAATGAATATAGGGCAGATTTTGGAAACTCACTTGGGCTGGGCGGCAAAAAATCTTGGGTACCAGGCGATAACTCCGGCATTGAATGGAGCAACGGAAGAAGAAATAAAAGAAGAGTTAAAAAAGGCTGGCCTTCCGGAGCATGGAAAGGTAAAGCTTTATGATGGAAGAACCGGAGACACTTTTGACCAGGAGGTAACGGTGGGAATGATTTATATGATGAAGCTTATTCATATGGTGGAGGATAAAATCCACATGCGTTCTATCGGACCTTACTCGCTTATTACTCAGCAGCCGCTTGGAGGCAAGGCGCAGGGAGGAGGGCAGAGGTTTGGGGAAATGGAAGTATGGGCGCTTGAAGGTTATGGCGCGGCGCATACTTTGCAGGAAATGCTTACAATAAAATCCGACGACGTTTTAGGGCGTGCGGCGGCTTACGATGCGATTGTCCGTGGAGAAAAATTCAAAAATCCCAACCTTCCGGCATCATTTCACGTCTTGATAAATGAACTTAAGGCTCTCGGTCTCGATGTGGACCTGAAGGGAGCAAAAGAAGAAATAGAAAAAAGCCAAAAGGCCGAACGGGGCAAGGACGACATAGTAATAAGAATTTAAGAATATGGAAACAAAAGTAACAGATTTTAAATCGATTTCGATAAGGCTCGCTTCCCCCGAGAAAATTTTGGCATGGTCCAGGGGGGAGGTAACTAAACCCGAGACTATAAATTACAGAACGCAAAGAGCGGAAAAGGACGGGCTTTTTGACGAGCGCATCTTCGGCCCGGAAAAAGATTACGAATGCTATTGCGGAAAATACAGGCGCATACGCTACAAGGGAATAGTTTGTGACAAGTGCGGAGTGGAAGTGACAAGATCCATCGTAAGAAGGGAAAGGATGGGGCATATTAAACTTGCTTCGCCAGTTTCGCATATTTGGTTTTTGCGAGGAGTTCCATCGAGAGTGGGATTGGTTTTGGATTTGTCTATTCCAGAGCTCGAGCGCGTAATATATTTTGCGGGATACATCATAACGAAGGTTGATGATAAAGCGAAAGAAGAAGCTTTGAGAGAGCTCGAAAGAGAATTTAAATCAAAGACCAAAAAATCGGAGATGAAGGAAAAAGACAAGTCCGGCTTGAAAGAAGCTTGGGATGCGGCAAAGAAAGAGCTCGACAGTATAAGGCTGAGAAGGGTTTTATCGGAGGTGGAATATCACCGTCTGTCGCTCCGCTGGGGAGAGGTTTTTGAAGCGGGGATAGGAGCTGAAGCTTTGTATAAAATTTGTAAAGACGTAAATATTACCGGACTTCGAAAAGAATTAGAGAAACTTGTGGATGAAACTGAAAATCCTCTCGCGAAGAAAAAAGTTACAAAAAGGCTTTCTCTTGTAAAATCCATAGAACGATCCGGTATTAGGCCGGAGTGGATGTTTTTAACCGTGATTCCGGTTTCGCCTCCGGCGCTGCGCCCAATGGTTCAGCTGGAGGGAGGAAGGCATGCCACATCCGATGTGAATGACCTTTATCGCAGAGTGATCAACAGAAATAACCGCCTTAAAAAACTTTTAGAGCTGAAGGCGCCGGAAGTAATCGTCAGAAATGAAAAAAGAATGCTGCAGGAAGCTGTGGATGCTCTTTTGGATAATTCGATCAGGCGCGGAATGGGTGCGGCAACTTCGCAGGCGCAAAAACGCCCACTGCGTTCGCTTGCTGATATGTTGAAGGGAAAACAGGGTAGGTTCAGACAAAACCTTTTAGGCAAGCGAGTCGATTATTCGGGACGTTCGGTTATTGTAGTAGGCCCGGAATTAAAATTAAATCAGTGCGGACTTCCGAAGCATATGGCTTTGGAGCTCTTCCGTCCGTTTGTAATAAATAAGTTGATACAGGGCGGACTCGCGCATAATATCCGCTCTGCAAACAGATTGATTGACGAAGCTACCCCCGACGTTTGGGCAATTTTGGAAGATGTTATTAAGGGAAGATATGTTTTATTAAACCGCGCGCCGACACTTCACAGACTTGGGATTCAGGCATTCCAACCTGTGTTAATCGAAGGAAACGCAATCCAGATCCATCCTCTAGTTTGTTCCGCTTTTAATGCGGATTTTGATGGCGACCAAATGGCGGTTCACGTTCCGTTAACCGAAGAAGCGCAAAAGGAAGCCGCGGAAATAATGGCCGCTACTAGGAATCTATTAAAGCCTGGCACTTCCGACCCGACTGTCACTCCTTCGCAGGATATGGTCATCGGATGTTACTGGCTTACTAAGTTAAGAAACAACGCTGTGGGCGAGGGAAAAATTTTTTCCAACCCCAATGAGGCAATTCTGGCATATGACAACGGCATCCTTGATTTGAAGGCAAAAGTTAAAGTTAAATCCACCCCTACGCCTAAATATAAAAAATTCGAAGGTGGAATATTTGAGACAAGCGTGGGAAGGCTTTTATTCAACTCGGTTCTCCCGGAAGACTTCGAGTTTATGAATGAGGATATTAAAAAGAAAACACTCGAAAAAATTGTGTCGAAATTGATTGTCAGTTACGGGATGGAAAAAGTCGCTCCTATTTTGGACAAGATAAAAGCTTTTGGATACCGCTATGCGACTGTTTCTGGTATTTCCTGGGGAATGGACGACTTAAAAGTCCCTGCCCAAAAAGAGGGTATCGTGAAAGAAGCTGAAGCGGAAGCCAAGAAAGTTGAGGAACAATATGAAGAGGGTCTTTTAACGGACGAAGAAAGATATGACAAGGTTATCGCGATTTGGGCGGAGGTAAAAAGAAAGGTAGACGAGCTCGTCCCGAAACTTTTGAGCGAGGAGGGCCCCATCCATTTGATGGTTTCATCCGCTGCCAGAGGCACGTGGACGCAGGTGACGCAGATGACGGGCATGAAGGGGCTTGTAAGGAACCCTGCGGGACGCACGATTGAGCTCCCGATTTTATCTTCATACAAAGAAGGATTGAATGCGCTCCAATACTTTATTTCCACGCACGGCGCGAGAAAGGGAACGGCGGATACAGCGCTAAAAACCGCTCATGCCGGATATTTGACAAGAAGGCTCGTTGACGTGGCGCAGGAATTAATAATCAGAGAGGACGATTGCAAGGATACTGTCGGATTCAAAATAGTAAGAAAAGAAGTTGAGCAATATGGAAAATCATTCGGTGCGAGAATTTATGGAAGAGTTTTGGCGCAAGACGTTAAGGGCGAAGGCGGAAAAGTTATTTTCAAAAAAGGGCAACTCTTGAGCCACGAAGACACGGCCGTTATCGATAGTTCCGGAGTTGATTATGTCATTATCCGTTCCCCGATTTCCTGCAAAACTTTGCGTGGAATATGCAAAATGTGCTACGGACACGACCTTGGGACGGGGGCCTTGGTTAGGGAAGGAGAAGCCGTTGGTATTGTTGCTGCGCAAGCAATTGGAGAGCCAGGAACACAGCTTACGATGCGTACGTTCCATGTGGGAGGTGTTGCTGGGGCATCTGACATTACGATGGGTCTTCCCAGAATCGAAGAAATTTTTGAATTAAGGGCCCCAAAAAATGTGGCCACTCTTTCGGATATTGATGGAACCGTTATTGAAATAGGAGATAAGGGAAGAGAAAGAATTGTTAAAGTTTTAATTAATGAGAATGGCAAGAAATCAAAAGAAGAAATAAAGGAATTTGTAATTCCTTTCGGGCGAACTCTTCTAGTTTCCGAGGGAAAAGAAATTAAAAAAGGCGAACCTCTTTGCGAGGGGCCGATTGATATAAAAGAATTATTCCAGCTATCCGGAGCGCTCGTCGGGCAAAATTACGTAATTGCTGAAGTCGGTAGAATTTACTCTCTGCAGGGAGCTTCTATAAACGATAAGCACGTTGAAGTTATCGTGAGCCAGATGTTTTCAAGGTTAAGAATTAAAGATTCCGGAGACACGAGGTTTGCGGTCGGCGATGTGGTTGAAAGGGGAGAATTTCTTGAAGAAAACGCGAGGGTTTCTCCAAAGGGGAAGACCGCGGAGGGCGGAGGGATTGTGATGGGAATTACCAAAACAGCACTTTCCACCTCCAGCTTCTTGGCCGCGGCTTCTTTCCAGGAAACTACGCGCGTGCTTATAACTTCGTCGCTTGAATCAAAAGAAGACAAACTTCACGGACTTAAAGAAAATGTCATCATTGGTAGACTAATCCCAGCTGGAACCGGATACAGAAAAGATTATGAAGTGCGGGAGGATGAATCGCTGGAGGAAGAAACCGAGGAAGTCAGGAGCAAGGGCAAATAAAACGGCAGATTTAAATCAAAAACCCCTCGACGAGGGGTTTTTGATTTTGTATACTTTAATGGTATTCCTATAAACTTTTTTGGAAATTTGGTGAAGAAAAAAAATAACAACGGAAAAAATAAATCAAAATGGCATGACGGGATAAAGCAAGAAACAAAGCAATCCGTTTTTGCGGTTTTTTCGTTTGCCTTGGGAATTCTTTTGACGTTGGCTGCTTTTGGGAAAGCCGGTTTTGTTGGCTCGGAGCTCCAATATTTCCTTGAACTCCTTTTCGGAAAGGCATTTTTTTTGGTTCCGTTAGTTTTTTTCATCGGAGGTTTTTCTTTTCTTTTCTCTCTTCGCAAGCATTTTGTGGCGGTGACTTTAATCGGAGCGATGCTTTTTCTTTTCGCTTCGCTCGGAATTGTAAACGTAATATTTGAAAATCTGGCGGCAGGATATATCGGCCTCTGGTCGAGCTACGCGTTTCTGAAACTTTTTGATTTTTGGGCGGCCTTAATTTTGCTTTTCGCGATGTGGATTGCGGGAATTTTTGTAATGCTGAATTTCCATATTCCTGTTTTTTCGAGGCAAGAAAAAGAGGAAGGAGAGGAGGAACCCGACGAAAGGCCGCAAGCGGCCATTCAGACGGGTCCGCCGCAAATCGTCAAAGAATTATTAAAACCTGTTTCCAGGGAGCCTCCGGTTATTCAACCAGCCCATCAGGACGGCGGAGATGAATTTGCCTCTTCCCTTTATAAATCCCAAAAGGGCAGAGGAGGGAAGAGAGAAATATCGGCCTCTCTTCCACCGCTCGATCTTCTTGAGGACGATCGCGGCACTCCGTCGTCCGGAGACATTAAAGCAAATGCGAACATTATTAAAAGATCGCTGCAAAATTTCGGAATCGAGGTGGAGATGATGGAGGTGAATGTCGGACCGTCCGTAACGCAATATACTTTGAAACCCGCCGAGGGTGTTAAGCTTTCAAAAATTACTTCTCTGCAAAATGATTTAGCGCTAGCTCTTGCCGCCCATCCTTTGAGGATTGAGGCGCCGATACCTGGAAGGTCGCTTGTTGGGATAGAAATACCGAACAAATCCATAGCACTCGTCGGACTTCGTTCGCTTTTTTCCTCGGACGAGTTTCAAAAATCGAACCGTCCATTATTGTTTACTCTTGGAAGGGATGTTTCGGGCAAACCTATTTATGCGGACCTTGCAAAGATGCCGCATCTTCTTATTGCGGGCGCAACGGGTTCCGGGAAATCGGTGCAAATTCATTCATTTATGATGAGCCTTTTGTACAGAAACACTCCGGAGTTTTTAAGATTTATCCTTGTTGACCCGAAGCGCGTGGAACTTTCTATATATTCTAAGATTCCTCACCTCCTGACCCCTGCTATAATGGAAGCCAAGAAAACCATCTTATCTTTGAGATGGGCCGTCAAAGAAATGGAAAGGAGGTACGAAGTTCTTTCTCAAAATGGAGTTCGCGACATAAGCTCCTACCACTCGAATATTCTGCCTAAGGATGCCGATGCTGAAACTATGCCTTATTTAGTAATAGTCGTTGATGAACTAGCGGACATTATGGCGACTTATCCGAGGGAGCTCGAGGCTTCAATCGTGAGGCTTGCCCAAATGTCCCGCGCGGTAGGAATTCATTTGGTCCTTTCCACTCAGCGGCCTTCAGTGGAAGTTATAACGGGCCTTATAAAGGCGAACATAACAAGCCGCATTGCTTTTCAGGTAGCTTCTCAAATTGATTCGCGGACAATCCTGGATTCCTCCGGAGCGGATAAGCTTTTAGGAAATGGGGATATGTTATTTTTGGCCGGTGACGTCGGGAAGCCCAAGCGTATACAAGGCGCTTTTGTTTCTGAGAAGGAAGTAAAAAAAGTTGTAGGGTGGATAGAAAATAATTCAGTTGAAAACGCGAACAGCGAAACTTCGGCCGCGATTTTTGATAATGAAATTTCCAGCAGCGCGCAAAATAGTTTTGCAAACGGTTCGCTCGATGACGGTGATGACGACGAACTTTACGAAGAAGCGCGGCGCCTTGCGATAGAGGGCGGAAAAATATCAGCTTCTTTTTTACAGAGAAGGCTTAAGGTCGGATATGCGAGAGCGGCAAGGCTTTTGGACATGATGGAAGAGCGCGGAGTAATCGGGCCGTCCGACGGAGCGAAGCCCAGAGAAGTGCTGAACATAGTAAATACGGAGGAGGAACCGAAAAAAGATTTTATTGATACGTTTTAACCATGAGAGTTTTACATAAAAAGCTTCTGATCCTAATCGCGGGAGTTTTGCTTTTAATTTACGGAGTCTGGCAGGCACGCGATTTTTTAAGGGGGCCTATGGTTCGCCTCGATAACCCGAGCAACGGGCAAATTTTTGAAAATGATTTCATAGAAGTTAACGGCAACGCGAGAGATGTTTCAAAATTTACGCTTAACGGCCGTACAGTTTTTACGGACGAAAAAGGGGACTTTAAGGAAAAGATTTTAATCGCAAAAGGAGTTAATGACATTGAAATTTACGCTGAGGACAAATTCGGCCACGAAAAAAAGATATTGCGGACAGTATTGTTAAAATAAAAAGCTTTTATATAATTAACTAATGACTAAAAAAACTGATGCAATTAATGAGAAAAAGAGCGGGGTGGAGGCCGCGTTGAAAGAAATACAGGCAAAATACGGCGAGGGAGCCATTATGAAGTTAGGCGACACTCCCAAGGTTGATATTGATGTGATTCCAACCGGCTCCTTGAGCCTGGATTTGGCGCTTGGGGTGGGCGGAGTGCCTAGAGGAAGAATTATCGAGGTGTATGGGCCTGAATCTTCCGGAAAAACAACTCTGGCCTTGCACATAGTCTCCGAAGCCCAAAAGAAAGGGGGTTTATGCGCATATGTAGACGCCGAGCACGCGATGGATCCAGAATATGCAAAAAAAATAGGGGTAAAAATTAACGATCTCTTGATATCGCAGCCTGATACTGGGGAACAGGCGCTTGAAATTGTGGAAAGCCTTGTGAGGTCCGGCTCAATTGATGTCGTGGTCGTGGACTCAGTCGCGGCACTAACCCCGCAGGCGGAAATTGAAGGGGAAATGGGACAGGCGCACGTAGGGCTTCAGGCGCGGCTGATGTCGCAAGCTCTTAGGAAACTCACGGCCATTATTGCTAAGTCAAAAACTATCGTAATTTTCATAAACCAGATCCGAATGAAAATCGGCGTGATGTTTGGAAACCCTGAAACTACCACAGGCGGAAACGCTCTTAAATTTTATTCTTCCGTAAGAATAGAAATTCGCCGCGCCGCGCAATTGAAAAGAGGAGAGGATATAATAGGGAACCGGGCGAACATTAAAATCACAAAAAATAAAGTTGCTCCGCCTTTCAGGAAGGCCGAGTTGGATATTATGTATAACGAGGGGATTTCTTATGAAGGCGACTTGATAAATCTCGGCCTGAAATACGAACTTATAAAAAAATCCGGAGCTTCTCTTTCTTTCGGCGACACTCGATTGGGACAGGGTTTTGAAAATGCCAAAGAATTTTTGCGCCAGAATTCCAAAATAGCAAATGATTTGGCTAAAAGCATTAAAGAAAAGGCAAAAGCTTAAATTCCTAAATTATTATATTCATTTTTAATAATTCTTGTGGTTGCCGCGGGGTTTTTTGTTTTTTCGGAAAAAGGATCAATTTCAGAAGAGGAGTTTTCCACGGGCGTAGTAAAAGTAAATGGACGAGAGCTCAAAGTAAAAATTGCGGATAATGAAAGAAAAAGGGAAGAGGGTCTTCAAAATGTGCCCTCGCTCGACGGATACGACGGAATGCTTTTTGTTTTTGAAAAAAGCGCGCCGGTTTCTTTCTGGAATAAGAACACATTTCTTAATCTTGATATAATTTGGATAGAAAATAATAAGATCATTGGAATAAGTTACCTGCCGAAAATAGGAACAGATGGGATAAGGATCGTTGATTCCCCGGGTCCGGTTGGCGCGGTGTTGGAGATTCCTTCTGGTAATATTGATTCGCTTTCGGAACTAGTTGGCGCTTCTGTTTCTTCCCCGCGTGGATTAAAATAAATACAGAATGCGGAGAAAATATGTTTATTTTCTGGGGATCGTTTGCATGTTTGGAATTTTTGCATTTTTTTTCAAAACTTACGCGCCCGCAGAGTATATTTCAGCAAAATCAGAGGAATTCGTGGAGGATTTGCCTTTGCCCCCTTCCCGACATTTAAAAACCCCAATACCCGTTAAGGGGATTTACATGACAAGCTGGGTTGCTGGAACGAAAAATTGGCGGGATAAATTGATAAATTTCGTGGATAAAACGGAAATTAATACGATTGTTATAGACGTAAAAGATTATTCAGGAAGGATTTCATTTGAAGTTTCCGACCCCATATTGGTCGAGTTAGAGTATACGGAAAAAAGGATAAGCGATATAGAAAACTTGATAGAGATTCTGCACAAAAAGAATATATATGTGATAGGCAGAATCTCAGTTTTCCAAGATCCCCACCTTGCCAAAAAGCGCCCCGACCTCGCGCTTAAAAATAAATCGGGCGAGGTATGGAGTGATAGAAGGGGCCTTATGTGGGTAGACCCCGCATCAAGTGAAGTTTGGGATATAACTGTGGCGATAAGCAAGGAAGCAGAGAGGGCTGGGTTTGATGAACTAAATTTTGATTACATACGTTTCCCCTCCGATGGAAATATTAAAGACGCTCGCTATCCTTTTTGGGACGGAAAAATGAAAAAATCAGAAGTTATTAATAACTTCTTTTCATATTTGAATGAGAACCTCAAAGACATCGGTGTTCCGATTTCCGCGGACATTTTTGGAATGACAACGGTTACTAGTAATGACTTGAATATTGGACAAGTTTTTGAAGATGCCGTAAAAAACTTCGATTATGTCTCGCCGATGGTTTATCCTTCACATTTTGCGAAAGGGTTTATGGGCTACAAGAATCCTTCAGAATTTCCTTACGAAGTAATAAAAAAAGCTTTAGATGATGCTCGAGCGAAAACTCTTGCCATTGGACAAGATCCGGAAAAAATTCGCCCGTGGATCCAAGATTTTAATTTAGGGACTAAGTATGATTCTCCGATGATTAAAAAGGAAATTAAGGCGGTTTACGATTCCGGATTTTCGAGCTGGCTTTCCTGGGATCCTTCAAACCAGTACACGCCCGAAGCATATTTAAAAGACTAATAATATGGAGTCAAATTTTTTAGATTTTTCTGAAAGAGCGAAGAGGAAACTAATTATTTCTGCTGGCACGGCGGTATTGTCGATTTTGGCGTTAGTATTTTTTGATTCAATGCTTTTGACTCATTCCTTTATCGCTTTCTCTTTTGTACTTTTAGGTTGGAGTAATCTCGAGCTGATGAAAGCGATTAAACTTTTTAATGATGAAAATTATGAAAGAGAAGCAATTTTATCCAGCCTTTCGGATGGAGTATTGCAATTCGATTCTAAAAGAAGAGTTGTTTTAATGAACTCTAGAGCAGAGGAGCTTTTAGGTCTGCGAGTTAAGGATTTGGAGGGCTTGGCGATTGTTCCGGATCTCTGGGAGGCAAAGCAATCTTTCAGGGGCCTCGTGGAGGTGATTTATCCGGAGTTGGCGCCGTTTGCTTCTCAAAAAGGAGGCGACAGATATGGAGGAGACAAGGGCCAGGAAATACATACTTCTTACCCCGAATTGAGGTTATTCGTTGTTTCAAAACAAATAAAAAACAATACAGGCAAAACCATCGGAAACGTAAAAATCATAAGGGATATAACCCACGACGAGCTTATTTCCAAAATAAAATCTGAGTTCGTTTCGGTTGCCGCGCATCAGTTAAGAACCCCACTTGCAGGTTTAAAGTGGAGTATTAAGCTGATGCTCGACGGGGAAACAGGCCCCGTAAATGAAAAACAAAAAGAATTTTTGGAAAAAGGCTTTGAATCTTCCGAGCGCATGGTCAAACTTGTGAATGATTTACTCAACGTGGCGAGAATAGAGGAGGGACGCTTTGGATACGAATTTAAAGAAATTGATTATGTCGCATTCGTGGAAAAACTTGTAAAAAATTATGAGCCGATTGCGAAGAAGAAAAAAATAAATATGGTTTTCTCGCAGGTGAAGGATTTAATTCCTCCTCTTTACGCCGATCCGGAAAGAATCCAAATGGCGCTTTCTAATTTAATCGAAAACGCATTGAAGTACACGCTTGAAGGGGAGTTTATTAAAATAATTATTTCACTTGAGGGTGAATATGTAAAAACAATTGTTTCGGATACGGGGGTGGGGATTCCTGCGCTAGAGCAAGCACGCATTTTTTCAAAATTTTTCAGGGCATCGAATATTATCAAGCTTGAAACGGAGGGAACCGGCTTAGGCCTTTATATTGTCAAGAATATTGTAGAAAGGCATGGCGGGCACGTTACATTCGTTTCCGAAGAGAAAAGGGGCACGACTTTTACAATATTGCTGCCGATCAAGCGCGGGCTCATTCCTAACCGAGAAAGACCGATGGCCGAAGAATTTCTGGCGGGGATTTAGATTACTTTCTTTTTTAAAAAATAGATTGGAAAGTATCTTGCGTCAGGATAATCATCTGCACATTTTTTTTCTTGGATTTTAAAAAAAGGTAATATTGTTTCTTCAAATTCATTCTCAGTCTGGCTTATATAATCCAAATCATAACGAGATCTCTTTATGAAAGCCTGGAGCGTCCTTCTCAAGATTATTCTTTCTCCTTCTTCTCTGGTCTGATAGTTGGCGAGAATTTCTGCTATTTTTTTTGGACTTGAGGTTTGAGCTTGATTATCTCTAAATCCATCACGAAGACGATATAGAAAAGCAAAAAAATTTTCGGAAGAGTAATTTGAGGACATACCCATTAACGCATTATCTACTGTTTTTTGCGGAGTTTCATCGCTAATGGCGGTGTTAATAATATGGTTTCGAAGTGAAAACGTACCGTCATTTGCAAGTAAGAGTGAAATTTTCTCAAGGAATTTTTCTTGATTTTTCCTAGGCAGTTGGGTGAATACTAGATCACCGATAATAAAATCAAAATAGTTTTCTTTAAGCGGCAGATCCGTCCATTCTGATTTTATCCAAATTTCATTTTCTTGTTTGGCTTTCGAAGCCAATAAAAGTCCACTTTCTATCATAGGAAAAGAAAAATCAGCCACTGTGTAATTTTTTATTTTCGTATCATCGAGTAAGTCGCGAATTAACGGTGTCGAACCTAATACCAGCACTTTATTTGGCGGAGATGATAAAATAAATTCACGCCAGATTGAAATAACTTTTTGAGAGGGACTCGCGGGGGGAGGTATTAGTTTTCTGGATTCGGGCAAGGATTGCGCGTCCCATAATTTTATCATTTTGCGTTTATGCATTTCAGCTTGTCCTGATTCTGATTCAATAATGAAATTATGTATTTCAGAAATAGTTCTCGCGTCTAAGGTCTTGATTATTTTTTTTAATATGGATGCGATTAAATTCATTTGTTATTCTAATAAACATGAATAATCAGGATGTATTGATTTCAATGGATGATGCGTTGCCGCCAACCTTGAATTCCTTTAATTTAGCAGGGAATGAATCTTTTTTAAACTGGCTTCTGCCCATTGTTGAATCACTAAGGGAAACTGAATATTGGAATAAAGATCATATAGCAAAAATCCAATCCGCTCGTCTAGAAAAGTTATTCCTGCAATTATCTGGAAATTCCTCTTTTTGGGATAATCATTTCCGACAACATGATGTCAAGCCGAATGCCTCCTCGCCGATCGATGAACTTAAAAAACTGCCGATTATAAACAGAGATTGGTTTTTGGCAAAAAAAAATACTTTTGTAATTTCTCCCAATATAAGAGAAGGTTCTTTAAGATATTTCTCTACTAGCGGAACTACCGGGAAAGTCCTTGCTGGAGCATTTACACACGGGGAAATTATCGTAAGTTATCTTCCATATTTTTTCAGGCATAGAGTTTTTAATTCAATTGGGGAATTTATTTCCAGAAAATTTTTTCTTGGGATCGGCAGAGTTCTTACGGAGCAATATAGCTCTCTCGGAGATTCATTTATACTGGATCATTTTGCTTCACTCGAAAAAAAAGAGATTAGAAACGAGCTGTATAAAAAAATTAAGTCGATATCTCCCGCGATGCTTTGGGCCTACCCAACGACACTTTTAGAATTTGCGACATATTATAGGGATGATAATATTCAACTGCCATTATTGGCGGTTCGTACTGGCGGCGAGTATGTTACTAAAAGCCAAAAAGATTTTATTAAAGTTGCGCTTGGGACGGAATATATTGATCATTACAGTGCGCGAGAAATCGGGAGCATTGGAACGTCGTGTGATAAAAATCCTACAGAAGGATTTTATCACATAGATCGAGAAAGGCTTATAGTTGAAGTTTTGGACGATGATGGAGGGGAAGTACCGGGGAATACGGAAGGAAATATAATTATAACGGTCCTTGACCGGACAACATTTCCCTTAATTCGATATGCGCTTGGTGATCGAGGTAAAATAGTTTCTTGTGTATGCGGCCGTACTGACGCGCTGATATTTGCGGGAAGAGTTGGGGAATATATTTTGTTGCCGAGTGGTAAGCGTTTCAGTGTTCTGCAATTTCGGACAATCATTGCGAACTTGGTAAGTTTCCGAAATATTAGAAATTTCCGAATTGTACAAGAATCTTTAGATACGTTATCAGTTAGTATTTTCTTTAATTACGAACCTTCTTCCAACCAGATCGATTTGTTCGAGAAAATTTTATCCAAAACTCTTTATGATGAAATAAAAGTTTCTATTAAAAAAGTTGACGCTGGTTTTTTTAAGGCGGGCAAAAGCAAAGTGTTTGAGAATTTAAAAAGGGGCTGACTTTGCCAGCCCCTTTTTTGGAACCTTTTATGTTTCGGTTATTGTATTGCTGCAATCTGCGCTGGAGGCAGTTCCTGTAAATTGAGCCTGTAAACGGGCCCGACTGTTTTAACCTCCATCTTCACTACGCATTTTGCCACAGGGCTATACCAATAAGTATAGATTTTTTGTTTTGGTTGGCCGAGCGCCTCTTCGCGACTGATTTTGTATGCTCTAAAAGTTCCGGCCGGAACGGCGACCTCTTCTTGTCCTAATACAGTAACTTTGGCTTTCACCGTTGACCCTCTCCGATCGGTACCCTCTTTTGAAAAAAACTCGCCTTCCCAAGTCGTCCCCTCCACCAGGGGAAATTTAAACATAGGAACTTTTACTTCGAACGGTTCTGGGGTAAGAAATACAAAGAAACTTCTCCTTACCCTGCCCAGGGGCAAATATTCAGCGCCTCTTTCTCCGTTTTCTACGGTGAAAACTGTAAATTCCTTGCCGTCGAATACAATGTCGTACGTGCCAGACGGAAGAACATCAGTGGCGCTAATTGTTGATTTATGCGAGTAGTTAATTCGCCAACTATCCCCGGAATTGTAAACCGGTTCTTTAATCTCCTCTGCTAAAACGGAGGAGAAAGTTAGAGAAATAAAATAAACGATTACCAACAGCAATAATTTGTTAATGTTCATAACTACCTCCTAGTGTTTTATACCATAAAAAACTATTTTTTCAAGCAAAGATCTATAATGTTATAGTATTTTATTATGTATAGACGAAATCCAAACGATTGGCTTATATCCCCTGAACGGTTTTTTGGCAACGATATTCGTTTTGGAAATTTGCTTGGCAATAAAAGCTTCATCGAGTCATTGATAGAGTATTCTCGTATAGTAAAAGAGTTTCAATTCTGGAAAAAGGAAAAAATTGAGGAAATCCAAAATACACGGCTAAACAATCTATTAGAATCTATTAATAAAAAATACGAAGGGGGCAATATTATAACAATTCATTCAAGTGGTACATCGGGAATACAAAAAAAGATTCTTATAGACGAGAGGGAGGGGATTATTTCCTGGTTCCCTTGCCGCTTAACCAACCCTGCATTTAATTTTGATGAAAAACTAATAAAAAATATTTTTAATAGAAAATTTGTGATTTGTCTTGGCGGCAGTACAAGGGTATGGTTAAAAGATTTTATGTATTTACTGCGAACAACTCCAGTTGATCTTATTGATAAAATTAACCGCGAACTGATATACGAAAAAATTAACGAGGTTCACCCAGCTTTTGTAATCGGCCCAGGCTCATCCGTTTCTGCTTTGGCAAGAAAAATGGATGAAGATGGGTTTGATTTATCGCACTTACTTGCATTGGAATTAACTACGGAGCCAATATTATCGGAAGAGAAATCCTTTATAAATAATTTAAAAATCCCTCTATTGAATACATTTTCTTCTGCGGAAGCCGGACCGATAGGCTTTGAATGCCCTAATAATCCGGAACGGTTTCATTTGTTTGCCCAAAGAATGATGCTAGAGGTTATAAATGAAAATGGATTGCCAGCTAGGGATGGAGATGAAGGTGAATTAGTCATAACAGTATTAGACCGAAGGGTGATGCCGATCATTCGCTACGCGCTGGGTGATAGAGGAAAAATTATTTCTGATAGCTGTCCCTGCGGGAGGTCACTTCCATTATTTGAGTTGAGTAGCCGTCGAGGCGATAAATTAAAATTATCAAGTGGCAGGGAAGTGCCAAGTTCGCTTCTGTATATGAGTTTAAAAAGGGCGGAAATAGGTAAAGTGGCAAGGGCTTTTCAGATTCGCCAGAATGCAGTGGATCAAATTGAACTTCTTATTGTTCCGTCCCGAAAAAAAAGGGCGAGGATTACGGAGGAAACTGAGTTGAAATTCCGTCTTGCTCTAACGGAATTTTTCTACAACGAGCGGATGCTTATAGAAGTGAGAAAAGTGGATGCAATCCCGGTTTCATCTTCGGGTAAAACTTTATTTTTTGTACCACTTCAATGACGCGAAAAATTCATCGATTATTTTTTTTGTTATGTGCGGCATGAAGATAATTGTATAAAATAGTTTTTTTTCTCCGTCGTGTAAAAGCCAGCAGGGTTTTAAACCAAATCTTTTTTCGGTTTGGGGATCGAGTTGAGAATTTTTCAATTTGTTAATATGAAATGCCAAAATATTAATCGACGGATGTGTAATAAATATAAAAGGCGGCAAATATTCGTTTGCCATAGAAGCCTCTATAAAATATTTTTTTAAATTTAGTTCCGATTCAACTATTTTCTTAAAGCCAGACTTTCCTAATAGCATTATTATACTCCAACAACCCGCGGCTATTGCCGCGGGTCTGGAGCCAGAAAGGGTGTTGTCTTTGCCGAGCCCCAAATACGGAACCGGCCGCTCTATAAAATTTTGCAGTCCCTTCCTGCATAAAAAGACACCGGCATTATGTGGAACGAGCCCGGTCTTAT
This sequence comes from Candidatus Giovannonibacteria bacterium, assembly GCA_016176285.1. GTDB lineage: Bacteria > Patescibacteriota > Minisyncoccia > JACPKW01 > UBA11713 > JACOXM01. Next base: position 58,077 of record JACOXM010000001.1, read on the forward strand.
GCATATCGAGTGAAATTGACTGCAAAGATGAATATCTGAAGTCTAAAATTTTTTCAGAAACAAAAGGATAAACAAGGCCGCCAATCGCTGCATCCATATGAACGTAAGTTTTTATTTTTAGTTTCGATTGGAAATCATTTATTACCGCATCGATTTCGTTTAACGGATCTACCGTTCCAGTGCCGCTGTAACCAAGCGTTAACGCGATTAAAAAATTATTATATCCTTCTTGATAAAGGAGCTTGATTGTTTCTTTTAATTTTTCACCATCCATCCCATACTCGGTATCACAAGGAACGTCAACGACTTTATTTATATTGAGAAGATCTGCGGCTTTCTCGATTGAGTAATGTGTGAGAGGAGTTTTTAATAAACATAGTTTTCCTCCGTTTTCCTGAAGCATATTTCTACCAATCCAAAGTCCTGTTATATTTCCTTCCGTTCCCCCCTGAGTTAAATATCCATCTCCTTTTTCCAATCCAAAAAGATTCGAAAGCATTGAAATAACCTCAGCCTCTAGATATTGAAGCCCGCTAGCATATTCATTACTGGTATGAGTTCCAATATTATTCCTGTTAAACGGCAGAAATTTCGTTATTGCTTCAATTGCTAAGGGATGCGGATCGGTGCTGTAAATCCTTAACCCACGCATTGAATACGGCTTCATTTTTTTTGCGAAATTTTCAAGAATATCAAGGATATTTTCTTTCGAGGCGCCCGTTTCTGGAAAATTTTTGAAAGCCATAATAATCAATAATATATAATATTTTGATACAATAGGATATGCACCCATTTTTTGAATTTTTCAATCAAAACCGGCCATATATATCAAAAGATTCCTTGGAGTGGCCTTCTTCCTGGAAGATTGTTGACTATAAAACGTATCCGCGCTTGCCGCAAATAGCACTGCCGAAACCAAATTTAAGGGATGCTAGCTTAGAAAGCGCGATTATAAATCGAAAATCCGAACGAGAATTTTCTGGAGATTCGATAAGTTTATCAGAACTTTCAGCTTTGCTTTTTTTTGGAGCGGGCATTGTTAAAAATGGAGAAAATAATTTTTTTCACAGAAGATCCCATCCGTCCGGAGGGGCAAGGTTTCCAATAGAAACTTATTTTGCGGCTTTAAATGTCGACGGACTTAAAAATGGTATTTACCACTACAATGTGTTAAATCATGCCGCAGAGTTTTTACTTGATGCGGATAGAGATATTATTGGCAAACTTTCAGTTTATGAATTTGTAAAAAAAGCTGCGCTGGTTATTATTTTTACAATGATACCTGAACGTTCTTCGAGAAAATATGGAAATTTTGCTTTGAAGGTTGGCTTAATCGAAGCCGGGCATATTGCAGAAAATATGTACTTAGTGGCTTCCGCGTTGAAATTGAAAGGAAGCGCAGTGGGGAATATAAGTGACAACGGCGTCGTAGAGAAATTACTTGATATAGATAATTCAAGCGAAATCGCTTTTTACATGCTTGCCTATGGAAAATAAACATAAATCTCATGAATCTACTGTTGAATTAGGTCCGGTTACCAGGGCCAGGCAGTGGATTTCGGGTTTGTTGGATGGCGGTTTGTCAACGACGGAAAAAATTATCGCAAAGATTTCTATACTTTTTTTGGAATTTTTAGAAGAAATTTTTGGTCAAAGTTTTTATGTTAAATCCAAATTTGAAAATGATTTTTTTACTTTACCAAATTCAAAAATAGCGAATTTAGCTGCGAGCCTAAAAAAAGATGGATTTATTAAATCTTTGAATATTCGCCGTACTTTTCCGGATGAACCTCGCGCGATTTTAGCGTGGGCTGATTTTGGAGAATTAATTTTAAAATCAGATACTAGTGCTTCAAGGTATGCTGAAGTTAACTTTTTAGGAGGGGTGGATTTTAAAAATACGGATAAAGCTGCGTTGCGCTGTTTAGGGGAAGCTGTGGAGCGCACATGCCTCGGCTTTTATAAAAAGAAAGATTTGGTTTTTGGAACATTTAAAGAGCTTAAAAACAAAGCCATTGATCCGAAGGAATTTGTCGCTTTTTCAAAGGAACAGCTTGCTTCGGAAAAATTCAGGCATTGCAGGTTCGATGATCAAACTCGCTTTGGCTGGGTTTGGGGTAGATCGTTGATTTCCGGCAAAGAAATTCTTGTTCCGGCGCAGCTTGCTTATGTTCCTTATAAATATGAAAAAGGAGAGCCGGTAATCCGCAATACTATTAGTACTGGGGCGGCGGCATACACTGATTATTATGAAACTATTTACCGGGCAACTTGCGAGGTTATTGAAAGGGACGCTTTCATTATTCACTACTTAAATAAACTCGCCCCGCCTGTTTTGGATTTAGAAAACTTTCACGATAAAGAACTACAGGAAATAAACGCTAAATTCAAAAGATACAATTTGGAATTATATGTGCTTGACGTGACAACGGATATCCCTGCGCCAACTTACGTTAGTTTGATTATAGATAGAACCGGCGTCGGGCCAGCGGTTACAGTATCAAATAAAACCGATCTAAATATTAAGAAAGCAATCAAGGGCTCAATAGAGGGATGCCTACGTATATATTCGGGGTATAGGTGGAAAATGGAAAAATTACTTGACGTTAATAAAATTCCTGAAAAATGGGAACAAATTGAAAGTTTGTCGGACAGATGTTTTTTTTGGGGGCAGGCGAAGATGCTCCCGGAGATAGAATTTTTCATCAAGGGGCCGAAGAAAATGATAAATGCTGAATTGTTAGATCTTGGTAGCAGGGAAAGACTTGATTTAGTCCTTGAATATTTTAAGAAAAATAACATGGAAGTTATTGCCGTTGATCTAACCATCCCTGAGGCGAGAAAAAATGGATTTTATGTTTCTAAGGTTTTAATTCCGAAGCTTCAGCCGCTGCATTTGTCGGAAAGGCACCGTTACTTTGGGGGTGAGCGGTTATATCAGCTTCCCATAAAATTGAATTATTTAAAGCAACCATTGCGAGAGGAAGAATTAAATCAAATACCACAACCTTTTGCATAAGAAGAGATCATTGTATAATTAATTATATATGGCAAGGGCGACGAAGGTTATTACATTATCTAAAAAAATATCTTTGGTTTTGCTTCTCCTGCCGCTTATGTTTTTTGTCGTTATTGCAAAAGCCTTTTTAAAATTTGGCGGAATGAAATCTTTAAGCTCTTTAAATAATGATCATATTATAAATAAGGCTAATGCTGATGTCGGCGGCGATTGTGCTAGTAGCTGTGACTCCGGCAATGAAAACAGTGCCAGCGGTTGTGATTCCAGTGGTACCGGTAGTGGCGATTGCGGCACTGGCGGCTGTGGTGGAGATAGTGGAGATACCGGAGGAGACAGTGGCGGGGATAGTGGAAAGTGATAAATTTATGAAAAAACAATATATTTATCTGGCGATTGGCTTAGCGGTTTTTGTTCTCGTAGTCATTTATTTTTTTATTCCCAGGGAAAATGCTGTAGATGTTTTTAATAAGGAGTATAAGGAAGCGTTAAAATCCTTGTATGCCGAAAAAAATAATGAAGTTTTTTCAAAAATAGAAAAATTAATTGGCAGCGCCCCAACACCAGAGGCCGAAGCGAAAGCAAAAATTTTAACAGCTTTTGCTTCGAACGACAATAGCAAATCCATATCTTTATTTAAGGAAGTCGCAGGGGATTCTACATACCCATCTTTTCTCCGAGCCGATGCGGCGGCTGCTATGGCTGATTTTTTTATGTTAGGGTCGCATGGATCTAGCACGCTTGCCTCACAAATTTTTTCAAGTGAACCATACGTTTCCTTTGCAATTACCAAGTCAGGCAGAAAAAATTATTCTTTGGGCGCTCGAAAATTATATGAATATGCATCTTCCATTTATGTGATTCCGTGGGCAGAATATCGCATTGCCGAATGGTACCTAAAGAATGCCATCCTTTCGAAGTTGTATAAAATTAAGACCGTGGATACGGATGAAAATTATACGACAAAAGCTGAAGCACATATTCTAAAGGGGGATTTGGCTCTGGAAAAGTATAATAGGGAAGGAGGAATAAAATTATATTCTGGATACGCGAACTGGATTAAGGGTTTTGACCAAGCAATGCTTTGGGAACTGAAGGGGCAAGAAGTCAATAGAAATGAGGCCGAAACTATGTTTAAAGCTGCGCTTAATGATTTGGATGACGGGAAGTTTGGAAAATTTGCGATTGGTCAAAAAATTTGGGCAAATTTTCAGTATTCTTCGTTTGTAGCCAGGACATATGGAGTGAACAGAAAGGACGATATATTAAAACTTAATTCTTATGTCACGACGGACAGTCACAGATATGTTGATGAGGAAAAAAAACTGCTTTACGGTTTACATAAATATATGTTTCGTCTTGGATCAATTGCAGTTACTAACATTCAGGAAAGGTACGATTATGAAAGTGCAAAGGTAATTGCGAGAGTTGATCCCAACTTCAGAGATTATCTGAGGCAGCTCGGCTGGAAAGATGAAGTTTTTAAGTAATCCGTGAAAGGACGCGACATTTTTATTGCAATTGTCGCTTTTTTATTATTTTCGTTCTTTTTTTTGAAAACGATTTAGCCAAGCTGGCTTGGGGAAAATATCACAATCCTAAAATTGCTCTAATTCTTGATAGATCGGATGTAAAGCTTGCGATGCAAATCGGCAATTTTTATTTTAACGGCGGCGCTTACGATTTAGATATAGCCGAGAAAGGATTCAAAAAAGCTCTTGAAATAGATTCTAAAATATTGTGGGGGCATTATCAGATGGCTCGTGTTTACTTTGTAAAAGGGGAGAGAGCTAGGGCGCTTGATGAAATAAATAAGGAATTTGAAGCAGTGCCGCAGAATTTTCGCGCTTATTATGTGCGTGCTTTGATACATGCTTATGACAAAAATTTTAGCGAATCGGAAATGGATTTTCGCAGTTTTTTAGTTTGGGCTCCGAAGGAATGGGCGGGATATAATGATCTTGCGTGGGTTTTAGCCGAACAGAAGAAATATAAAAAAGCGAAAGAGGTGTTAGAAACTGCATTTCGTGAAGTTCAACAAGCTAATCAAAATCCTTGGCTCTGGAATTCTCTGGGCGTTACCCAATTAAATTTAAAGGAGTATGGGAGTGCGGTAACTTCTTTTAATAGAGCTCAGAAGTATGCCTCAAAGCTAACTTTAATGGAGTGGGCAAGAGCTTATCCCGGAAATAATCCAAATGAGCTTGAATCCGGACTTGCGGTCTTCCGCGCCGCCATCAATGAAAATTTAGAGCGAGCTGTTGATAATTCATCTGGGATTTGACAGTTAAAAGAGCTATTCTGGAGGTATCTTTATGAGTGAAAAAAAGAAATATTTTCTCTCTAGTTGTATTTTAACGGCATCATTGATTGTTTCTTTTTCTATGGTGCAGCAAGGCAGTTCTGTGAGTAATGCTTTCTGGGGGGAATCAAAGTGGATTGAGAGCGTTGGCGGCGGGTTGATTGCTCCCGCATGTGGATCTTCAACTATCGGCATTACTTGCGTTGCAAACACACCCAGCATAGATTTTACATGGATTGCGGATGATATGGATTTTTCCGCAGGGGATAGCGTCGTTATATCTATCAACGGTGTAGGTGTTATTGCGAGCGGACTTCCAGCTTCTGGCGTTTTTACTTGGGGAGGAGCTTCTTCTAATTCTACATACACTTATGAAATTCGATATAAGTCAGTTGAGTTTGGAGACAATCATCTCTTAAAATCTGAATCATTCTCAACGCCAAATTGCAATCCCGATCCCATAGGATGGCATGATGCTTCGAGCTGTGCTGATACGCATGGCTGGACGTGCGATCCCAGTAATTACAGCCAGCCCATTGACGTGCATTTCTATGCTGATGGCCCCGCGGGGTCAGGAACATTCTTGGGATCTGTAACGACTGGCCAATCGCGTCCCGATGTTCCCGCGGCCGGATTTTGCGATGGAAACGCAAATGTCGGTTATTCATTTGCGACCCCTAATTCATTAAAGGACGGTCTTAACCATACGATTTATACTTACGCAATTAACACTCCTGCCGGAAATAATCCTCTTTTACAAGGAAGTCCGAGGACGATTAATTGCCCGGCGCCCCCAGTGACCCCGGATTATATTCTCAACGCTGATCCGAATGGAATTTTTGCAAATATAAGCAGTTCGGGGCCTTCAATTTCAAGTAAAACAAAAATAACAGTCGGACCCATAAATGGTTTTGATAAAAAAGTTGATCTTTCTAGCAATGTTGCTTCGGTTATTTCCGGAGCGGGTGGGGTTTTTACTCCAAAGGATCGGTTGAATAAAAATGAATATTCCGATGGAACATTTTTCTACGTTTCAGTTCCTCCTGGAACTGCAGCGGGGAGCTATAATATTACAATTCAGGGGGACGACGGAATATTATCCCCGAGGTCAGTTTCAGTCATTTTAAATGTGGAGCTATTGGATTCGACTTTCAAGGAAGAATAGTTATAATCAAGATATGAGGCTGCCTTCGGTGTTTTATATTTCTGCAGTATTTTTTTTATTGTTCTCGCCTTCAATATCCAAATCCCAGACAGATGGTGCGGAAGAAAGCTGCTTTGATTATTATAAATTCCAGTCGGTTACTATAGATCTTCATACGGATAAGTCCGCATATAAAGCAGGAGAAGGGGCAAAATTTGTGGGGTCTGTTACCAATACTAATAGTTACCCTCTTGTCGGAGGTTCTTTGATTTTGCGCGTGAGTAAATTTGACCCTCGTTCAAACGTAGGTAATGACATTATTGACGAATGGACAGCAATCGATGATATAAATTTGCTCGCTGGAGAGAAAAAATCTGTTGAAATTCCATATCAGCTTTCTTCAGGTCTTTCGACGGGCACATATGTTTTGACATCTTATTTTGTAACGCAGGGTAAATTCAATCTTGCCGGGCTTTCTTTTTCGGATGATATTCACGGAGGATACGCAAATTTTTCAGTTGAAGGAAAAAGCGAGAAGACGGTAAAATTTGACAGGAATGGCGTGAAAATAAATAACGAGCCTTATCGTATCTTCGGCCTTATTCCAAGATTTTTCACGGAAGATGCTAAAGCTCTGAAAATTTCAGTTCCTCTAAAAAACGAAACCGCCTCAGATTTGAGCGCGTCCATTGAATATTCTCTTTATTACTGGGACGCGGCGAACAAAAAAAATCTAGTAAAAGAATGGACAAGCGCGGTCGAGATTAAAAAAAATTCGTCAAAAGAGCTTTTTGCCGATATTGATGTTGTGGAGAAAACCGTCTATTTCTTGAAAATTAAGGCTACCTTTGGAGATAAAATTTCGGAAATTCATGTCAGAATTGCTAAAATCGGTTTCAGGCCCAGGCTTAATTTTATTGGAGTGAACCAGTTTCCATTAACCGGCGAGGAAGGCGCTAGGATGTTCGTTTGTTATCACAATACAACCGAGCTTTCGGATCCTGCGGCACGTCGTACATTGCAAAGAGATTCTAATGGCAAGATTATTCCTCCAGCATCAGAGACGCGAAACGGCAAACTCGAACTTATGCTTAAAAATTTTTCGGGCAGAGTTTTATCCAATGCAGTTTTTGAAGGGGGAATTTCCGGCGACGTGGAAGTTTTCGCGAAAGATTTGAAAAATCGTTTGGATAATTTTGTAATTTCGGCAAAGCTTTATGATGACAAAGGAAATGTCGTAGATGAAGCGGACGTAGTTTATGATTGTTCAAAATTCAGTGAAAATATATGTTCCGAGACTTCGATAAACTATTATTATTTTGGTGCGGGATTTTTGATTTTGGTACTGGCTGTTTATTTGGCCACAGTGCATTACAAGAGAAATGAAAAAATTAATGAACCTGCGAAGACATAAACACATATTTTTAAAATTTCTTTTTCTTGCTGGAATTTTCCTGCTTGCAAGTTCTTTTGAAAATAAATTTTCGGAGGAAACCAAAGCCGCATCAACTCCGGGCCAGCAAACCAGCGGTAATATATTAGTGAGCTGGGTTAAGCCAGTTAGTACTTATTGGGGAACGCCGGTTTCAATAATGCTAGATGTTTATAGGATTAATAGCGGAAATACGACAGTTATTTATACCGGAGAAGTAAGCAGGCAATCAGGTGCGCTAGTTCAGGCATCAGATGTACTAAATCCTGGTGATGTCGTTACTTTAAAACTGATAGAAACCGCTTCATATTTTGAGACGGGTACGGTTACCGACACGCCTTCCTCGCCGTGGGTTGATAATGTCGCGCAGATGAGTCCAGATGCCCGTATGAGTTATATAGGATTTACCAATATCCCATTTTTAGATTTTAATGGAAATTTCCATACTTTTCATCACAAACAAACAGACTATGAATTTTCTCCAACAGACCGAGCATACGTTAATTTATGTCCCGTGGTCCATCAAGTCTACCTCGGAAGCCAATATGTAGATTACGCTTGTATTCGAGCCGGAGTGCATCAGCCGGCCGTTAATATCAGCCCAACAGATATGAGTTGTGGTTCTTTTGGAACGCCTACCGATATTGCCGAAGGTGTTCGTGAACTTACTACAACTTGCACGATAGGAAATTCCTTAACAGCTTCGTTAAATTTAGACATAGCGGCTACGAAAATTTATCAGCCGGCAAACTGGGCGCCTTGGGGGATATTCAATAATCCTCCTTATTATACATTTGAGGGATATTATCTGTTTTCCGAGCAGCCGGTTGCGGCCGCCACTCTATCTTGGACTTTTGATGTTGCTTCAGTGCCGCCTCCGCCGACTTTAACTTTTACCGGAAGTCCAACCACGATCAATCAAGGGCAGAGTTCTATACTTGAATGGTCAACGACAAATGTTAATCCGAACGGATGCACTAAATCCAATGGGTGGACAGGGGCAGGTGTTTCGGAAAATGGGTCGGAGATTGTTTCGCCATTATCGACAACGACATATCATCTTGATTGTTCGGGCCCAGGTGGAACCACGAGCGGGGAAGTTAGAATTACTGTTAACCCGCCGCCATTGCCTTCTTGTCCGCTTTTGCCGCAGGTTGGAAGGACGATTAAAGATTTTACTCCATACAACAAGGTTAGATCCTGTGATTCGACCCAGAGCTGGTGTTTGATAAATCCAAGCGATTCATTTACTCTTAGTCCTCCTTTGCCTGCGGGTTTCTACAACGTAACCCTTGTATCCTATGATCAACATTCAATTTACGGAGGAGAGAATCAGCCGAAAGAACAATATTATTTGAAATTATTTAATTCATTAGGCTCGCTTGTAGCGCAAACTAATTCCACTTTGGATATTCCCCAAACATCTGATTACAACGATTATAATAATTCCGCCAACAATACTTTTAATCTCAATATTCCCCAAGCTATCTCATCGGTCGAGGCCTGGCATTCGGCTTATGTTGATAACGATGATCTTAACGGCAGTCCGCATAGTATTTACCCTGTTTGCGCGTCATTCGAACCAGTGGTTGCTCCCTTATCAGTTTCCTGTTCAGCAAGTCCCAGCACAATCAACACCGGAGAATCAACCACTTGGACTGCGACAGTAACAGGGGGCGCCGGGAGTCCTACTTTTTCATGGTCCGGAACCAATGGATTATCTGGTACAAGCCAAACAGTTATAAAAACATATAATTCCGCAGGAACTAAAAATGCAGAGGTCAGGGTAACTTCGGGAACCGAAATTGAGACTGCGTCATGTTCATTAACAGTTAATACGCCACAACCTGATTACAATATTCTTTCCTCGCCTTCTTCGATGTTTGTCAATATAAAAGGATCCGGAGGGAATGCTAACTCCAGCAAGATAAAAATTACTATTGACCCGAATGTAAATCCGTTAATAAGTTTTTCAAAAAAAATTGATCTTTCGTTGGAAAGCATCATTTCCAACATTACTGGCCTGCCATTGGCTGGCGTTAGCCCAAATTTTTCCCCCAATAACAGTTTGACTTCGTCGGAATATTCAACCGGTGCTGATTTCTGGCTTACGGTTCCAAGCAATGCTGAACCTGGAGTTTACACGGTAAACATTAAGGGCGAAAATCCTGACCTGCCCCCGCGTTATAATCAACAGTTAATAACTTTAAGTATTGATATACTTGAACCGAACTTTAAAGAGGAGTAGGTATGTGATAAAGTAACTCACATGGAAAATAACGAGGAAAATCAAGAAAAAATCGATAAGCAGGAAGAAAAAAACACGTTTCTTATACCCGCAAGCATAATTTTCGCGGGGATGCTAATTGCGTTCTCGATTTATTACACGAACGGCGCTCCGGCGCTCCGGAATAATCAGGAAGCTTCTGGGGGCGGATCAGTGGCTGAAAATAAAATCAGACAAGTTGATTCAAGTGACCATCAATTTGGAAGTCCGGAAGCAGAAATAAAATTGGTTGAATATTCGGACTTGGAGTGTCCATTTTGTAAAATATTTCACGAGACCCTCAAAAAAATAATGTCGGAATACGGAAATAACGGAAAAGTCGTATGGGTTTACAGGCATTTTCCACTGGAGCAGATACATCCAAAAGCCCAAAAGGAGGCAGAAGCTTCAGAATGCGCGGCGGAACTTGGCGGCAACGAGGCATTTTGGGCTTATATTGATAAAGTTTTCAACATCACCCCATCGAATAATAAATTAGACCCTCTAAAACTTCCGATAATAGCCGAAGAAATTGGATTAGATAAAGCCAAATTTGAATCGTGTTTGTCTTCGGGTAAATGGAAAGAGAGAGTTAATTCCGACTACAGGGACGCGGTTAGTGCGGGCGGAGATGGCACTCCTTTTACTGTACTTATAACAAGATCAGGCAAAAATATTCCTTTTTCGGGAGCGCTTCCTTACGATGACGTAAAGTCTATTATAGACAAGGCTTTAGCTGAATAAATTATTTAAATGCCAACTTGCGACGAATGCGGACACTATCATAAGGAGGTCTGTAAGTGCGGTTGTAGGCAAATTGTCTGCCATTATTGCTGGCACCAGCATGGGAAAAAATATAAAGATGGCCGCTGCCAGTTTTGCGGGTGCACTAAATTGATTATTCACAAAGAAAACGGAAAGCCGAAATAGGCGATATGGTACAATTATTTCCATGTTATACGACGTAATTATTATTGGCGGGGGACCTGCAGGGTGTTCCGCGGCGATTTATTCCGCAAGGAAAAAACTAAAAACTCTTTTAATAACGGAATCTTTCGGGGGACAATCAATTGTTTCCGATGATATACAGAATTGGATTGGCGAAGAGCACATATCCGGTTTTGATTTGGCGAAAAAATTTGAAAATCATGTCCGTGCTTTTTCGGACGTTATAGATATTAAAATTCCGGAGAGAGTGGTTGAAATCAGTTCGAAAAAATGTTTAGTGTCCGAGGCCGGCCGAATATGCGATTTCGAGGTAGGGACGGATAAAGGCAATTCATACGAGGGGAAAAGTATAATTTTGGCGGCGGGCGCTAGGAGGAAAAAATTAAATATTCCAGGCGAGGAAAAATTTGAAGGCAAGGGTGTTGTGTATTGCTCGACTTGCGACGCGCCTCTTTTTTCCGGGAAAAAAGTAATTGTTGTCGGGGGCGGAAATTCGGGGCTTGAGGCTGTGGTTGACCTTTTTCCTTATGCAAGCGAGATTTATCTTCTTCACAGAGGGGATACATTGAAGGGCGATCCGGTTGAACAGGAGGAAATTAAGAAAAACGCGAAGCTTAAAGAAATTATCCTAAATGCAGAGATACTGGAGATTACGGGCAGTGATTTTGTTTCGGGTATACGGTATAAAAATAAAAAAACCGGCGAAGAAAAGACACTCGAAATTGAAGGCGTTTTCGTGGAGATCGGTTCCGTTCCCAATTCCGAATTGGTAAAAAATTTATTGGACTTGGATAAGTATGGGCAGGTAGTAATTGATTCTAAGCATTCTTCGACATCGCATCCGGGCATATTTGCAGCGGGGGATATAACCGATGATCCTTATAAGCAAAATAATATATCCGCAGGTGACGCGATTAAAGCTTCGCTTGCCGCTTATAATTATATTTTAAATCGTGAAAAGTTAACTCCGGCCGCGGGATAATATGGGGTTTTTTGAAGATGAAATAAAACTTTTAGATGAAATCGGCAAAATAGCAGGAATTTCGGGCGAAATTCTCGAAATATTGCGCCGCCCGCAAAGAGTGATCTCGGCTAACTTACCCGTGGTAATGGATTCGGGGGAGCTTAAAATTTTTCCTGCGTGGCGCGTTCAATATTCTGACGCCTTGGGGCCATTTAAGGGCGGTATCCGTTTTCACGCGGATTCGAATCTTGATGAAGTTAAAGCTCTGGCTTTTTTGATGACTTTTAAAAATTCTGCGGTTGGAATTCCATTCGGCGGAGGAAAGGGTGCGGTGAAAGTTAATCCAAAAGAATTAAGTAAGGCGGAATTAGAGAAATTGTCGCGCGCGTACTCGCGGTATTTTTATGAGGTTATTGGCGAAGATAAGGATGTACCCGCGCCGGATATAAATACGAATGCGACGATAATGGGCTGGATGGCAAACGAGTATGAAAAATTAACCGGTAAAAAATCACGTGCTGTTTTTACCGGGAAGCCGATAGAGGCTGGCGGCATTGCGGCAAGGGAAGCTGCTACTGGCTTTGGAGGGTTCGTTGTTTTAAGAGAGATTCTATCGAGATCCGACCTCGATAGAACCCAGGGGCCGAATTTTAAAATAGCCATCCAGGGGTTTGGGAATGTCGGTATGCATATTGCTAGAATTTTGCACGAGAACGGGTTTAAGGTTGTAGCGATATCGGATTCAAAGGGCGCCTTATTCGATAAGGAGGGTCTCGATATTCCAAATCTTTTAGATAAAAGTTTGTGGTATAATAATAAAAGAGATATTTCAAACGATGAGTTAATTGGACTTGAAACCGATATTCTGATTCCTGCTGCGGTTGAGGGCTCGATAAACGGTTCTAATGCCGATAAAATAAAGGCAAAAATTATTTTGGAAATGTCCAATGGAGGAATTGCGAAGGATGCCTACGGCATTCTTGATAAGAAGGGGGTTATCGTGATTCCTGACATTCTGGCGAATGGAGGAGGGGTTGTCGGAAGTTATGTCGAATGGATTTCAAACAAAGAAGATAAGGTTTATGGCGAGAAAGAAGAAAATAAAATGATAGAAAATATTATGGTGAGTGCGGCAGAAAATGTTTGGAAAAGGAAAACAGGATCAGATTTAAGGACCGCGGCATATATGGTAGCGCTTGAGAATTTAGAAAAAAATATAAAAACAAAAATTTTAAGCAAATGACAAAAATCGCAATAAATGGTTTTGGAAGAATCGGAAGGTCTTTTTTTAGGGCAGCTTATGGTCTTTCTGAATTTGATATTGTTGCGATAAACGATTTAGTCGACCCGGGCACCCTTAAATATCTTTTGAAATATGACTCGGTCTACGGGCGATATGAAAAAGATATCAAAGGAGTTGATTTTTTTGCAGAGAAAGATCCTGCCAAACTTCCCTGGAAAAAACTCGGCATCGATGTGGTTATAGAGTCGAGCGGTTTTTTTACGGATGCGGCTAAGGCGAAAGCGCATCTGGATGCTGGTGCGAAAAGGGTTGTGATTACAGCTCCGGCAAAAGGAGATGTTGTAACTGCTTTGATTGGGGTCAATGACGATCGCTTTCCAAAGGCCGGGCCGATTACATGCAACGCATCCTGTACGACGAATTCGGTTTCCCCCGTGATTAAAATTTTGCTCGATGACTTTGGTATAAAAATGGCGACAATGACGACGGTGCACGGCTATACCGCGACCCAAAAACTTGTTGATGGGCCGGATGAAAAAGATATGAGGAGGGGACGGGCAGCCGCGGTTAATATTGTGCCTTCGACCACCGGTGCGGCGGAAGCGGTTATCGAGACGATTCCGGAGCTCCGTGGAAAATTCAATGCGGAATCTTTGAGAATCCCAACTGTAACGGGTTCAATAAGTGTTATCTCCGCGCTTCTCGAGAAAAAAAGTACGGTAGAGGATATAAATAAAGTTTTCGAAGATGCCGCAAAAAATAAAATATGGTCAAGGATTTTAAAAGTAACCCGTGACCCGATAGTTTCCACGGACATAATCGGTGAGCCGTATGGCGCGATTGTAGACTTGTCTCTCACCAAAGTTCTCGACGGTGATTTCGTAAAAGTTTTTTCATGGTACGACAACGAAGCCGGGTACACCGCGACACTGGTTGAACATGTAAGGAGGATTATAGACAATTTATGAGTTTAAAAATTAAAATAAAAAAAGGAATGACGGGGCAGGAAATTCAGGATGAGCTTTTTCGGAGGATGAGCCCAGATAAAAAGATTAGACTGATGAGTGATTTTTCAATGTTTCTTAAAGATCTAAACAAACTAGGAAGGGAAAATGAATTTTCACAGCCTTCTCATCGAAGTCGCCAAAATTCTCGATAGTCTTAAAATCCCGTATGCGATTACGGGCGGGTTTGCGGTTTCGATGTGGGGAAAAGTTCGGTCAACGCTGGATCTAGATGTAATTATTGAACTTCAACAATCAAAAGCAGACGCGTTCACTTCCGCTTTGAAAAAAATTTCAGAAATAAATTACGTTGACGATGGGATGGTTGAACGAGCGATTTTGCGCAAAGGGGAATTCAATTTTATTGATGTTACTCACGATCTGAAAGTTGATTTTTGGGTAGTTGGCGATGATCTATATTCAAAAATTAAATTAAAGAGAAGGGTTGCTAAAAATATCGATGGGAAAGCTATATATTTCGTTTCTCCAGAGGATTTAGTATTGGCAAAGCTAATCTGGAACAAAAAAAGCGAATCCGAACGACAACTAGCAGATATCAAATCAGTATTAGAGATTCAAAAAAAACTCGACATAAAGTACATCAAAAAATGGGCGAAAAAACAATCCACTTTGAAGATTTTAGAAAAGTTACTAAAAGAAGTATCATAAAGTTATGGTACATGACGCATCCGCTTAAACTTTCATTAGAAGTAAAAATATTCTTATTAATATTTTTTGCTATTACTTTTTTTATAAATTTAGTGCTTGTCTCTGCTCATCAAGGTTATCAATTAGAAATTCGATGTCGCGATGGTTATGAGGAGCCCGGGACTTTTTGTTCTGTTCAGTCTAATGGATTTTTAAAAGCCTCTAAATCTTATGAAACGTGTTTGAATAATTCGCGTTTTTGCAGAGGTGGGGCTTATGACATTATAAGTGCCGAACCTGTTAATATAAAAACACCGGTGAATCGAGTACTATCTGCGTCAATTATGTCCATTATTTATTGTGGAATTCTCGCGGCAATTATTTATTTGGTAAGATTCATAAAACTACTCGTTAAAAGAGTGGCGAAATAATCTTTTAATGACAGGACAAAGTTTATGAAAATCTATATTGGTTCAGACCATGCGGGGTTTGAATTAAAAGAAAAGCTTAAGGAATTTTTGAAGGAAAAAAATTATACCGTTGAAGATAAGGGTGTTTTTGAGTTAAATCCGGGAGATGATTATCCGGTTCTCCTGAGGATCTTATTTTGGCGAAACTCCTTTGGTATAAAATGAGTGA
>JACOXM010000002.1 GCA_016176285.1 Candidatus Giovannonibacteria bacterium
GAGGCGCAATGCGACCTCTCCTAAAAATTAGAATACTTTAGAATAGAATATAACTACGGCGATACGACGTCAAAGCAGTACCTATTCAATTCCCCTTTGCAGCCCTTGGAATCCGCTCCGTCGAATCCGATTTTATTGTCCGCATCTGTGTTGAGATAAGTCCCCTTGTATTCCATATTCGCGCCAAGGTGGTAACCATTTTTTGTTTTCGCGTAGAAATATTGTCCGCCCGCGGGATCCATAGGAATTTCCGGAAGATAAAGTTTGTCTATCAGCAAAAGCGAGGTTGGATATTTATTGTGGGCATCGTAATAAAGTTCAAGCGAAACCCTTAAACCCGCTATATCAGCAGCTCTTTTGTAATCACGAGCCATTTTTTTATTATCCTCCATCATCTTTTCCAAAATCTCATCGTAAGCGAACGCGGAGGCCGGTTTCTCAATCGAAGATTTATTAATTTCTGAAAATTCCAAAGAAATATCCATGTCCACTTTTTGTCCCTCAATATCAACATCCGTTACGTCAAAACTCGCCTCGCGCAGATAATGCTCTACCCTGCTGATTTTTAACTCTACCCCTCCATTGGAAAGGCCATCCACAAAATCCTCATAAAATTTTTTCTCTCCCAAATCCGCTCCACCGGATATAGAGGAAAGCTCGTCAAAATAGGATAGCAATTCTTTTTTTCGCGCAGAAAGTTTATACGTGTAAACCGGTGTGCCGTCGCTTAATTTTTCGCGCTTAGTTTCCGCTATATCAAAAAGAGTATATTTACCGTAAAGTTCAAGCGTTTTTTTTCGCGTCTCTTCTGTTTCCTGTATTGGATTGCTGTTCACGCCGTCAAAAAAACCCAAATTTTTTAAAGTTTCCTGCTTCAGTGAATACCATTTTTTTAATTCAAAATCACCGAGCTCACTTTCGAACATTCCGGGAAAATTATTTATTATAAAATAAGCGACTTCGTCCACCGAACGCAGTTCACCGGATAATTTAATGGCCACGCCTCCGGTTTCAACTTCCGCGCTTAATAAAGTAGAAAAAACTGGAAACTCGCCTCCTTTGGGAATTTCATAAGCCCCGCTCATATCAATGTCTGCCTTGAAAGCCGCATCCTTTTGAAAAGAAGGCGGCAAGGGGGTTTGCTCTTCAAGTATAGAAAGCCCCGCGGGTAAAAAATATTTGAGTCCGGGTATGCCGACCACGCCGTCGCCAGATTTCTTTCCACCACGGCTTTCCATATTTATTCTAAATTTATACGAAAGGTTTTCGATTTTTTGCGACGCCATAGGCATATTAGAGAAGGCACGTCCAGGCATTTCAAAATAATTCCACGCGGCATATGCTCCCCCGCCAGCCACAATAAAAAGAGAAGCGGCAACAATCGCCCAAATTTTCCAATTGAATGAGGAGGAAGCCCCTTTTTCCAATGAAAATTGTTCCGCAATCGGAGAAGGAGAAACTGCAGACTTTGGAGTTGTTGTCCTGGGAGTTGAAAGCTCCGAAAAAGCCTGGTTAATATCAGCGGGCTGCCAGCCGGCATTTTCCAAACTCGAACGTATCTCGGAATCGAAACTTCCAAACTTCCTGGCGTCCTCTATATATTTAAGTAAAGATGTATCGGTCAATACATTTATTATAAAGTCAAATGAAAAAATCAGCTGTGCATTACATCTCCCGAAGCCGTTTAATCCGGTCCTCTATCGGCGGATGAGTCATAAATAACTTCGCAAACCAGCCCACGGTATTTTTCTTTCCTTGATAGGGGTCATCCAACCACAAATGCGCCGTCGCGTGGTTTGCCTGTCTCATCGGCGTATTATCTTGGGCGAGTTTTTCAAGCGCTGAGGCAAGCCCCTCTGGGTAGCGGGTTAAAAGCGCTCCCGAAGCATCGGCCAAATACTCTCTCTTTCTTGAAACGGCAAGCTGTATTAAAACCGCGGCTACCGGGGCAAGTATTGCGAGGGCAATCCCGATGAGCAGAAAAATTCCCCCGGCTCCGTTTCTGTCCCTATCCCTGCCGCCCCACCACATTGATCTCATAAAAATGTCCGCCAAAAGCTGAATAACTCCGACTAAGACCACTACTACGGTCGAGACAAGTATATCCCTATTCCCGATGTGACTCATCTCATGCGCAAGAACGCCTTCGAGCTCCGTCCTGTTCATTAATTTCAATATTCCGCTAGTAACAGCAATAACGGCATGCTGGGGATCCCTGCCAGTAGCAAAAGCATTTGGCTGAACAGTATCTACTATATATATGCGCGGCTTCGGAATTCCGGCGGTTATTGCAAGATTTTCTATAATATTATGCACATCCGGCGCGGCTTCGTCCGGCAAAGGGCGCGCTCCCGTCGAGGCTATGACAACTTTATCCGAAAACCAATACGAGAAAAAGCTCATCAGGATGCTTATAACAAAAGCAAAAAAGAATATGGAAGGATTTCCATATATCCTGGAAAAAACCCAGCCTATCGTGGTAACAATAACCAGAAAAAGCGTGATCAACAGCCACGTTTTCCTGATATTTGATTCGCGGTGTGTCCAGAGAGTGGCCATTTATTTTTTCAAAACCTTCTCGGCAATGTATTTTTTTATAAGCGACTGGTAGGGAATATCGAGTTCATTCGCCTGCTCTTTAATACGCATCAAAATATAAGCTGGTATCCGCAGAGAGATTGGATGTGAAGTTGGCTTTAAATTCGGAAATAAAGCCGCATCAAAGTCGCTAGCTTTGAAATGATCAGCCAAATTGAACCTAGCCCAGAACTTCCGTTCCTGATCCTCATTTTTAAATTTTGGAATCTTAATTTTTTTCTTCATATAATTTAAATTCTTTTTATTCAAATCACGAGCGGAGACAATCCTGATATGATGTCTCCTGATAGTAAAGACTACGAACAGAACCCGTTTTTCTTTCGTTTGACCCAATATAATATGGCGTTCTTCGCTTCCGGAATGTAATACATCTTTGAAAACCTTTTTGTGGTTATCCAGAAATATTTCCTCGCATTCTTCATCAGAAACTGCATGTTTTACTAGGTTCTTGCCCCGATTCCCCTTATCCCACTCGAACTCCAGAGGCTCCTGAAAAATTATCATAGCTTATTCCTATTGTATATACCCAGCTATACATGTCAAGCACTTGGTTAAAAAATGTCACCAATGAGTTAACAATTCCCCATACTAAAATCATCCAAAGAAATGTTCCTATAGCTTGCAAGCCAATATTTTCCTTTTTTACAAAACTTATACCTAAGAAGATTGATGAAATTATTGGTAAGAAAATAAAGAAAATTTCAGAAAATGAATAAATTTCTATGGCGAAGGGATAAATATAACTAATGAAAGTAAAGAAAATACTTAAAAGAACAAATATATTCTTTGTCATTTTAAAATTTCACCTGTACTGGCTCGCGCTGCGCGGGGGTCTCGTCTAGATCGAAGAATTCTTCTTTTTTAAAACCGAATGTCCCGGCAACCAAATTAGACGGAAAAACTTCGATGGCATTATTTATCGCGAGTACATTCGAATTGAAGAATCTTCGCGAGGCTTGAATTTTATTTTCCGTGTCCGAAAGCTCTCTTTGTAATTCCAAAAAATTGGTGTTCGCTTTCAAATCCGGGTAGGCTTCCGCAACCGCGAAAATACTCTTAAGCGCCCCTGATAGCATATTCTCTTTCTGGGCCTGCTCGTGGGGATTAGTGCTTCCTGAAATAGCAGCCGCCCTCGCTTTGGTCACATTCTCAAATGCGGCTGACTCGTGCTTAGCATAACCCTTAACCGTTTCCACAAGATTCGGAATCAGGTCATACCTCCTTTTTAACTGAACCTCTATATCGGACCAGGCTTCCTTTACCCTGTTTCTAAAAGTAACTAAGCGGTTAAAGGTATAGATTAGCCACAAAACAATAATGGCTATAATACCTAACATTATCCACAATGGTGTGCTCATAATGAACTTATTGTACCATATTCTTTTGAGACAGCACTATAAATTAAAAGCAAGCCAGAGATGGTTGTAAGCTCGGCAGCCAACACTATCCAAAAATTATAAAAAGGGAAAACACTCAAAACGAACGCTAGGAATGCGGCAAGCCCGAGAGTAAATAAACCAGCGCCTAAAACCAAGCTCTTTTTTTGCACGCCGGGCTCCTGAACTCGAGATTTGGAAAAGTAAATAAAATAGATGCCTGTCACAAGGCCCAAGGAAGTTCCTCCCAGTCCTATTAGGAGCCTGAAAAATTCTTTTCCACCATGGCTCCAGCTGATTATGCTTGAAAGCTCTTTGGAAAAAATAAACATCTTGGCGCTTCCCCCATCCAGCCAGCTAAAATAAAAAACTATTAATCCTATAATGGCGACAATCCATGAAGCTATGTGAGAAAATTTTCGAACCATAAGAAGTTCCATAAAAATGAAAAGGAATATGGAAATCGCTATATACAGAAAAAGGTGCGCAATAACGAAAGATAATTGTATAAAGCCAGGTCGGCTTGGAAGAAAAAAGGGAATAGCAAGAAATATAAAGAAGATCGCAAAAATAAAATAAAACAAAGAAAAACTGCGTATCAATTTATTCCCGCTTCTTTGGTAAGAAAAATAGAGACGCCTCGAAAGGGCAATACAAATAAAAGTATTAATAAGATCGATAAATGAGCTTACGGAAAAAAGAGGCATAAATTAATTATGCCTCTTTTTTCTCAAATTGCGATGTTTATTAATAGTCGTCGTGGTGCATAGGACCCGCGGCAGCGGCAGGGGGCTCTTTTTTGGGAATATCCGCGACGACAGCTTCTGTCGTTAATAGCATTGCCGAAGCCGATGCCGAGTTCTGAAGCGCAAAGCGGGTAACTTTTTTCGGGTCAACGATCCCCGCCTTAATCAAATCTTCATAATTTCCGGTCGCGGCATTGTATCCGAAATTATCTTTTGATTTCAGGACTTCTTCCACCACAACCGCTCCGGAAACTCCGGCGTTCTCCGCTATTTGCCACAGTGGCTTCACAATGGATTGCCTCAAGATTTCAATTCCGGTAACTTCATCGCGTTCAGGCCCGCGCGCATCCCTCTTAGAAATCATCTCATCCAGAACTTTTGCCGCTCTTGCCAAAGCGACGCCGCCTCCCGGCACAATGCCCTCTTCTATCGCAGCTTTGGTTGCGGATATCGCGTCCTCTATCCTGTGCTGTTTTTCCTTCTGCTCCACCTCCGTCGCGGCGCCAACACGGATCACGGCAACTCCGCCGGATAATTTCGCGAGCCTCTCTTCCAATTTTTCCCTGTCGTATTCCGAATCCGTATTTTCGATCAGGGTTTTAATCTGCTTTGCCCTTTTATAAATGTCTTCTTTTCTTCCGCGACCATCAACGATAGTAGTGTGGTCTTTTGTGGAAATAATTTTCCTTGCATGCCCAAGCATGGATAATTCCGCTTTTTCGAGCTTAATTCCAGCCTTTTCTGAAATAACTTTTCCGCCGGTCACGATCGCAATATCCTCCAGCATTTCGTCCCGCCTATCCCCGTAACCGGGAGCCTTGACCGCCAAAGTTTGGAATGTTCCTCTTATTTTATTTACAACAAAAGTCGCGAGGGCATCGCCATCAACATCTTCCGCGATTATCACAAGTTCCTTCTTGCCGTTCTGCGCCACTTTTTCCAAAAGAGGAAGTATTTCCTGGATCGAAGAAATTTTCCTGTCAGTAATCAAAACATCCACATCCTCATAAACAGATTCCATTCGCTCAGTGTTCGTTATCATGTAGTGGGATATATATCCGCGGTCAAACTGCAAACCCTCAACGATTTCATACGAGATTCCGAATGTTTGCGACTCTTCAACCGTGACAACTCCGTCTTTCCCCACTTTATGGATTACTTCCGCAATTTTGTCCCCAATTTCAGGGTCTTTCGCGGAAATGGTCGCAACCTGGGCGATATCCTCTTTTTTCTCCCCTACCGGGATCGCAAGCTTGGCAAGAAACTCCACTACGGCATTAGTAGCCTGTTCTATTCCTTTCTTTAGTCCCATCGGGTTTGCTCCCGCCGCAATATTTTTCAGTCCCTCTGTGACAATAGCTTGTGCCAACAGGGAAGCGGTGGTCGTGCCGTCTCCCGCAACGTCATTCGTTTTCGAAGCTACTTCTTTGACTATTTCCGCTCCTAAATTTTCAATTTTATCCGGCAGTTCAATCTCCTTTGCGATAGTAACGCCGTCATTTGTTATCGTCGGGGAGCCGTAACTTTTTTCGAGCACAACATTTCTGCCCTTCGGACCGAGTGTTACCTTCACAGCGTTCGCGACCGCGTCAACTCCTCTTTTCAGAGATTCACGCGCGATTGAATTAAAAACTATTTGCTTTGCCATAAAATTATTCTTCTATTATTGCTAATATGTCTTCTTCCCGCGCGATCAAATATTCTTTATCGTCGATTTTTATTTCGGTCGGACCGTATTTTGTAAAAAGGACCGTCTGCCCCTTTTTTACCGAAAGCGGAATTAATTCCCCCTTCTCATTCCTTGATCCCTCTCCTACTTCTAAAATTTTTCCTTGCTCGGGGCGCTTTTTTTCAGCGGTATCAGGAATTACTATGCCTGACTTGGTTCTTTCGCCGTTTTCTTTGTCTTGGGGTTCAATTAACACTCTGTCCCCTAAAGGCTTTATATTCAACATATAATATAAAAATTAGCACTCTAAACTGATAATTGCTAATACCATTTTAGAAATAACTTAAAATCTGTCAAGTCTAATTTTTTGTTTTCAGTAAGTATCCATTCGGACAGCTAGAAATTTGAAATTTTTCGCGTGAGCGATCGGGAACAAAATCAGGATGGCTTTGAAGGAATTCGTGAACAGCTTCCAAGGGAGAACAGTTGCGATATCTGGGATGAACTGTTGATGTTACAGTGTCTTCAACGACAATATATTGGCCGGGCGTTACCAAATTGCAATACAAATTCAATTCTTTTAATACGTGATCTTTGAAATGATTTGAATCCAGTATAACCATAACTTCCCCCTCCGGTTTTAGATCGTCAAATACATCAAGAGAAGAACCTTTAAGGAAAGTTATTCGCGGATGTTCAATTTCCTGCTCGGTCTTTACGTCAATTGAAATGACCCTTCCTTTACCGAGTATGTCGAACATGTGCGCGAAAAAAAGTGCGGAGCCGCCCCTTTTCGTCCCGCATTCAATTAATATGTCCGGTCTTTTTTCAAAAAGAATTTCTTGGTATATCCAAAAATCCGATGGAAATTTGCGCGTCGGCACCCCAAACCAGGAAAGCGTTTGGGCTTTTTTATTCCAATAATTGCTTTTCGTGAATTGCCTAATTATAAAATTTTCTATGAACTTCATTTTTTCTTCACAGCATCAAATGAAAGCCCCTGCCTCTCAAGTAAGCTTTCGTTGAAATTGAAATCTTCCCTCAAAAGTTTTGCCTCGTCAGAGAGACCATTTGCCTCAAGGCAAGCCGTTAGCGAACGAATATCCTTGGGAAGACAATGTCCCCCGAACCCACGATACCCTCCGTGCCCAATATCCAGATGAGACTCGCCGAGCCTAAAATCGGCACCCATCGCGAGTTTAATATTTTCATAACCAGCGCCTAATTTTTCGGCGAGCCCCGCAAATATATTAGCGAAATTTACTTTTCTAGCATAAAAAACATTCGAAGCGTATTTTATCATCTCCGCTTCGGTTGCACTTATTTGAATTTGATTATAAGTTCCGGCACCCCAGGGAGACATAAAAGGCGCTTTCGGGAGAAGCGATAAAACCATATGCGCTCCGTCCAAACTTTTTTCCGTAAATCCCACTATTTGCCTATCCGGCTTCAAAAAGTCTTCCCATGCGCGGCGAGCTGTCAAAAATTCAGGATTGAATAAAATTTTATGACCCGGGTATCTTTTTTGAAATTTTTCAGTAGTGCCTGGCGTTACTGTAGACTTAATTACTAAAATTTTATTTTTCCCTGTAATTATATTGAAAACTGACTCAAGCGCCGAAAGGTCCGCCGCGCCATTTTCGCCGGGCGGGGTCGGCACAGAAATAAAAATTATATCCGCCTTATTTACATCGTCATTGAAATTTTTCTTCGGGTCGGCGTCATATAAAAATAAATCATCGCCTCTTTTTAAATTTTTTATTTCTTCAAAATAACGGGCAATAGGCGTGCCAACCATCCCAATTCCCACCACTCCGACTTTAGTTTTCATATTGCAAATATTATAACTCCTTTGGATACCCGGCAAGTTTCAAATTTCTATCCCCTGAGCCACCTTCCTGTTATGGAATTTTTCGATTTTGAAATTTCTTCGGGGGTTCCGGTAGCAACTATTTGCCCGCCCTTATTTCCTCCTTCCGGGCCAAGATCTATTATCCAATCGGCGTTTTTTAGAACGTCTAAATTATGTTCAATTATTAAAACTGTGTTTCCCCGGTCAACCAACGCTTCAAGCACCACTAAAAGTTTTCGAATATCTTCGAAATGCAGGCCGGTCGTCGGCTCGTCCAGAATATATAAAGTGCTTCCCGTTGCTTTTTTTGCAAGCTCCGTTGCCAATTTTACCCTTTGCGCTTCTCCGCCGGAAAGAGTTGTAGCGGATTGCCCCAATTTCATATACCCAAGTCCGACTTCATTAAGCGTTTCTAAGCGCTGGTATATCTGTGGAAGATTTTTAAAAAATTTTAAGGAATCCTCGATTGATAAATCCAAGACTTGAGAAATATTTAAGCCGTTATACTGAATAGCCAGAGACTCCTTGTTATAGCGTGTGCCCTTGCACTCCTCACATTCGACATATATATCGGGAAGGAAATACATTTCGATTTTTTTAACACCCTGTCCCTCGCAAACTTCACACCGGCCGCCCTTCACGTTGAAAGAAAATCTTCCGGACTTAAATCCGCGGCTTCTGGCTTCGCGCGTTTTTGAAAAAATTTCCCTGATGAACGAAAAAGTTCCCGTATACGTTGCGGGGTTGGATCTAGGCGTGCGCCCAATGGGGGACTGGTCTACCACGACAACTTTATCCAGATTTTCGATTCCGTTAATTTCCTTGTGTTTCCCGGGGTTTTCTCTCGATCCGTAAAAATGTTTCATTAAAGCTTTTGCCAAAATGTCATTTACCAATGTAGATTTTCCGGAACCGGAAACGCCCGAAACACAAACAAGTTTTCCAAGAGGAATATCGACATCAACATTTTTTAAATTATGGTCCGCAGCTCCTTTGATAGAAAGAATTTTTTTATCTTCTTTTTTGTCCCTGTTTTTTTTAATTAATAAGGATTTTCTGCCAGACAAATAATCCGCAGTGGGAGTATCAGATTTTAATAGTTTGGAATAAGTCCCTTCGAAAATTATTTTTCCGCCGTTTTTTCCCGCACCCGGGCCCAAATCCAAAATCCAATCAGATTCTTTCATTGTTTCGGCATCATGCTCCACAACCAAAATACTGTTTCCGTAATCGCGTAATTTTTTTAAAGTTTCAATCAGCCGCGCGTGATCACGCGCGTGAAGTCCGATTGACGGCTCATCCAAAACATAAATAACCCCGGATAGACCGGAGCCAATTTGGGTCGCGAGCCTGACGCGCTGGGCTTCTCCCCCCGCGAGAGTAGTTGAGGTGCGGTCAAGCGTTAAATATTCAAGCCCAACGTCAATTAAAAATTGGAGTCTCGCCGAAATTTCTTTCAAAAGAGGGCTGGCGATCTTTGCGCTTTCCTTTTTCCTTGAAAAAGCGTTATCTATTTTTTTTGTGAATAATACCGCTTCTTCAGCGGAAAAATTCGCAATATCTGCAATATTTTTTCCCTCAATTAAAACCGCGAGCGCTTCGGGTTTTAATCTTTGCCCTTTGCAGGCGGGGCAAGACTCAAAATTCATATAGCGCTCAATTTCCGCGCGCGTCCATTCCGATTCCGTTTCTTTCCAGCGGCGTTCCAAATTCGGAACTACGCCTTCGTAATTCCCATCCGGATCCCCGTGCAATATTATTTCCAAAACTTTTTTGGGCAAATCCTTTGCAGGTACGGACAGAGAAAAATTATATTTTTGAGAAAGGTCGGAAAGCATATACCAATACCAAGATTGTCTTCCGACGCGGTGGGAAGCCCTGGCCCAAGGAAAAATCGCTCCCTCCTCAAGAGTGAGATTTTTATTCGGGATTACGAGATCCGGATCTACTTCCAAGGTGTGCCCAAGGCCCGTGCAATGTTCACAGGCGCCATAGGGAGAATTAAATGAAAAAAGGCGAGGTTCGATGGGAGGAAGAGAGCGCTCGCAGACCGGGCAGGCAAATTGTTCGGAGAAAAGATGTTCTCCGCCATCTTTAACTGAAACTATCGCAATTCCTTCGCCCTTTCTAAGCGCCGTCTCAAGCGAATCCACTAGGCGCGACCGCTCAGTATCTTTATCTAAAATCATTCTGTCCACGACAACTTCCAAACTGTGTTTCTTCTTTGGATCAAGTTTTATTTCAAAGGCTTCTTCAAGCGTCATAACAGTGCCGTCAAGCCGCACTCTCAAAAAACCTTCCCGCGACAAAATTTGTAGCTCACGCTTATGCTCCCCCTTCCTATCTCGGACGATCGGGCCCAAAACCAAGATCGAAGAATTCGGGGGAAATTCAAAAATTTTTTTCACCATTTGATCGATGGATTGCCGCAGAACTTTGCGCCCGCATTGCGGGCAGTGGGGTTCTCCAAGCCTCGCGAATAAAATCCGCAAATAATCATAAATCTCCGTTATAGTTCCTACCGTCGAGCGAGGATTTTTTGAAACCGACTTCTGATCGATCGCAATCGCGGGAGAAAGGCCTGATATTTCATCCATATCCGGCTTCTCGGCAATACCTAAAAATTGCCTGGCATACGATGAAAGGGATTCAACGAAACGCCTCTCTGCTTCCGCGTAAATAGTGTCAAAAGCCAGAGACGACTTTCCTGACCCCGAAAGGCCCGTCATCACGACAATTTTATTTTTCGGTATGGAAACGGAAATATTTTTCAAGTTATGAACCCGAGCTCCGCGAATATTTAGAAAATCTTTTGATGACCCCGCCATATGTAATATTTAAAGTCTTAATTATATAAACAAAGTCAAGTATTTTCAATAGTCCGCAAGTTCTATATTATATTCGCATGCTTAGACGTTCTGATTTCAAAAAAGCGCCGTCTGGCGCAGGGATTTATTTTTTCAGGGATAGTCGGGGACGCATCATATATGTAGGCAAGGCACAGAATTTAAAACTGCGCCTTTTGAGTTATGCGGATTTTGGACGCGCGGAAATTCGTAAGCATAAAATGCTTAAAGAAGCCATGACCATTGAATGGCACGAACTCTCAAGCGATATAGAGGCGCTGATAGAAGAAGCAATCGCAATCAAACAACATAGGCCGCGGTACAACATAGTTTTCCGCGACGACAAGCAATATTTCTTCGTCGGATTTTCCAGGGGAAGATTCCCACGAATAATTTTAACGCACCAAAGAATAAAAGAATTTGATCTGATTGGGCCGTTTACCGACGGGGGTTCTCTGAAAAGCGTTTTAGGAAGTTTAAGGCGAATTTTCCCGTATTGCATCTGCAAGGAAAAGCACAAGCGCCCGTGCGTGCGCTCGGAAATTGGGCGGTGCCTCGAAATATGCTGTCTTAAAAATCCTCCGGAGAACGACCAGCGCGAAAAAATATACAAAAAAAATATTCGCGCTATAAAAAATGTCCTCCGAGGCAAAAGGCAGGACGTTCTAAAATCACTGGAACGGGAAATGAAAGAATTTTCTAAAAAACAGAATTTCGAAGAAGCTAAAAAACGCCACGATCAAATCCACGCCCTTGAAAATATATTCCGGCATAGGCATATAATCAGGCGCGAATTAAATCCCGAGCGAGCAAAAGCCCTCCTGCTCGCAAAAGATATTTTGGGCCTTCCCGATATACCCATTAGGATTGAAGGATATGATATCTCAAATCTTCAGGGCACAAATGCGGTCGGATCCATGGTGGTATTCGAAGAAGGAGAACCTAAAAAATCTGACTACAGATTATTTAAAATTCGTTTAAAAAATACGCCGGACGACACAGCCATGCATCGGGAGGTTTTGTCCCGCCGATTAAAGCATGAGGAATGGCCTCTGCCGGATTTGATTTTGATAGACGGAGGCCTCGGCCAATGGAATGCCACAAAAAAAGTTTTGAATAATTTCGAGCTTAATACCCCGCTCGCCTCATTAGCGAAAAAGGAGGAAGAACTATGGCTCGGAAAAAATAAAAAAATCCAGCTTAAAAAAATGCCCGTATCCCTTCTTCATTTATTTCAGCATATCCGCAACGAATCCCACCGTTTCGCGATTAATTTCCATAGAAACAGCAGGTCAAAAAATCTATTTTGACTTTAGGATTAATAAATGCTACTTTTAAACATATGTCTTTTCTCGCACGGGTTATGCCTTTTATTCAATTGGGTATATCAATCCTCTTAATTGTGACTATTCTTCTTCAGCAAAAAGGGTCAGGTCTTTCTGCGACTTTCGGCGGTGAAGGAAATACATATACGACAAAAAGGGGGCTCGAAAAAATCTTATTCAGGGCAACAATAATTCTGGCGATTATTTTTTTAGTTTTGGCTTTTCTTAATTTACTGCTTCGTTAAATTTACGTGGGTCTTTTATTAAACAGAATCCGTTATGCCTTGCGCTTAATGGGTGGGAAAGAGCGGGGGATATTATTAATTCTTTCGCTTCTTCTCTTTATAGGTTTCGTTGGAACGGCAAATTTAATAAACCAGCGTTTTTCGGTTATTGTTCCGGATGAAGGGGGTACTATTAAGGAAGGAGTGCTCGGACAGCCGCATTTCCCGAATCCCCTTTTGGCTATTGCAGACACTGATCGCGATATTGTGAACCTTGTATATGGAGGGCTCATGAAGCCCGATGGAAAAGGCAATTTAATTCCGGAACTCGCTGAAAGGTATGAAATTTCATCAGATGGATTGTCTTACACCTTTTTTCTGCAAAAAAACGCAAAATTTCATGATGGGAAAAAAATTACCGCCGATGACATAATTTTTACAATTGAAAGCGCAAAAAACCCCGCGATAAAAAGCCCTTATAGAGCGGGCTGGGAAGGAGTTGGAGTAGAAAAAATAGACGAAAACACAGTACGCTTCTGGCTAAAAAAACCTTACGCCCCGTTTCTTGAAAACACTACTATCGGAATTCTGCCAAAACACCTTTGGAAAGATATTACGCCGGAACAAATCAGTCTTTCTGGGCTTACAATAAAGCCGATAGGCTCAGGTCCTTATAAAATTTCGAGTATCTCAAGAAATGGATCCGTTATTAAAAAATATAATTTGAATTCTTTCTCCGGATATGTATCGGAAAAATCTTATATAAATAAAATTATTTTTATCTTTTATCCATCTGAAGTTGAAATGATAAGCGCTTATGAACGCGGCGAAATTAACGCGATTTCGGCGGTTTCCCCCCAAAATCTGCAAAAAATTAAAAGAAAGGATGGAATTGTAAAAGGACTGAATCTTCCGAGAGTATTCGGGCTTTTCTTTAATCCAAACGAGCAAAATATATTTACAGAAAAAATTGTAAGACAAGCGCTTGAAATGTCCGCGGACAAAAAGAAAATTATTAAAGAAGTTCTCGGCGGATATGCCAAAGAAATCTCCTCCCCTATCCCAGAAGGAAGCTTCGGTGCGCTCACAAATAATGATTCAATTTACGATCCAGTCGGGGCAAAAGCGCTTCTTGAAAAAAACGGATGGAAATTTAACAACGGCTCGAAAACATATGAAAAAGCGGCAAAGGGCCAGCCAACAAAAGAGCTGAGTTTTTCAATTTCAACTTCCAACGCCCCGGATCTTGTGCGTACAGCAGACATATTGAAAAAAGGATGGGAAAACATAGGTGTAAAAGTTGAGATACGGGTATTCGAAAATGAAGATCTGAAACAAAATGTAATAAGGACAAGAAAATATGATTCGCTTTTATATGGGGAGATTGTCGGCCGCGATCCCGATCCGT
Source organism: Candidatus Giovannonibacteria bacterium (assembly GCA_016176285.1). Taxonomy (GTDB): domain Bacteria; phylum Patescibacteriota; class Minisyncoccia; order JACPKW01; family UBA11713; genus JACOXM01. Next base: position 14,045 of record JACOXM010000002.1, read on the forward strand.
TCGCTTATTGGCATTCTTCGCAAAGAAATGATCCCGGATTAAATCTTGCGCTTTATACGTCTTCCAAGGTCGACAAAATTCTGGAGGATGCAAGAAGCATCGTCTCGCGTGAAGACCGGGCACAAAAATACGCCGACTTTCAAAAAGAAATTGCCGCAGATTCACCAAGTATTTTTTTATACTCTCCGGATTTCATTTATGTTATCCCAAAAAGTTTAAAGGGATTCGAAAACATAAATATAGTCACGCCAGCAGAACGATTTAGCAGCGTTAATAAATGGTATTTCGATACGCGATATGTCTGGAAAGTCCTTTATAAGAAAAGCTAGCGACCTCTCCCCGGTTTTATTCGTGCCTTCGACGGATAAACGCGCAATTTATGAAGTCGAAAGGGAGCAAAACGACCCGGAAGAACAAGGGCTTTTACAAAAATTAAAAATAAGGTATGATATAACAACCATTTTCCCAGGACTCATTGGAAACGAGCTCCCTAAAACCTTCGGGCATTACCATCCAAGGAATTTAAGCGGCGTTGCTTATCCGGAAATATACGAAGTTATTGAAAACCGCGCCTGGTATTTGATTCAGCGGCCGAATAAAAATCAGCCAAAAGTAATCGAGGAAGTTTACCTGATCGAAACCAAGCAAAACGAAAAAGCTTTGATTCCCCCGGGCTTCGGGCATGTAACCATCAACCCAGAAAATAAGAATCTTGTAATGGCAAATTTTGTAGCAAATGGGTTTGATTTTGACTATCAAACTTATGAAAATCTCAGGGGAAGCGCTTACTACCTTCTTCACGCGGATAAGGACGAGTTAGTACGCCTTGAAAAAAACTCATATTACGATAAAGTTCCTGAAATAATAAAACTAAAGCCCAAGGAAATACCTGAATTAGGAATCACGTGGGATGTGCCGCTTTATGACATGATAAAAAAGCCGGAGACATTGGATTTTTTGATCCATCCGGAAAAATATCTGGAATTACTAACAATAAAAAACTGCTTTACGAAAATTTAATCTTTTAGGGCGAGTGGCGAAACTGGCAGATTCACCCTCCCACCAATGCCCTCCTGGCGGAACTGGTAGACGCGCTGGCTTCAGGAGCCAGTGGGAGAAATCCCGTGGAGGTTCGAATCCTCTGGAGGGCACACGAGGGCATTGGTGGGAGGGCAAGCGCTTCAGGAGCCAGCGGGGTCAAACCCATGGAGATTCGAATCCTCTCTCGCCCACGTAAATTATTTATCAACTAATAAGAGAATATGACACCACAAAGACAATCCGTCGGACGGATTAAAACAAGAACGGCGCCCGCACTAAACGAAATGCCGAAACAAGCCGAAGGACCCGTTTTAAAATTTCTTCCACTGGGAGGATGCGGCGAGGTTACCAGAAGCTGCTACGTTTACGAATACAAAGATGACATTGTTATCGTGGACATGGGGCTGCAATTTCCGGAAGAGGATATGCCGGGAATAGATTACATTATTCCGAACGTGGAATATCTTATTCCAAAAAGAAAAAATATCCGAGGAGTGATCGTCACCCACGGCCACCTCGATCACATCGGGGCGATTCCCCACTTACTCGAGCCGTTGGGAAACCCCGTTATCTATACGAAACCCCTGACGCGCGGAATGATTTTGAAACGGCAGGAAGATTTCAGAGGAACACCTCACCCGAAAGTTGAACTCGTTGATGAAAACACTAAATTGAAATTAGGTTGTTTCGACGTGGAATTTTTCCATGTAAACCACAACATTCCGGATTCCATGGGCGTCGTTCTTCGATCACCCGCGGGCACGGTCGTGCATACGGGCGACTGGAAATTCGATCACACTCCCGTGAATGAGCGTCCCGCCGACGTAGAGCGGCTCAAACAAATCGGCAAGGACAACGTGCTGCTTTTAGTTGCCGACTCGACCGGATCGCAATCCCCAGGAAAAACAATATCCGAATCGGAAATACAAAAAAATTTGGATGAAATTTTTACGAAAGCTAAGGGACGAATTATCGCCGCTACATTTTCATCCTTGTTAACGCGCGTACAGCAATTAATTTGGCTAGCGGAAAAATACGATAGAAAAGTTCTGATCGAGGGAACCTCAATGAAACAAAACGTTCAAGTTGCCCAGGAACTTGGATACCTGAAAATTAAAAAAGGCACAGTAATCGGGCGCGAAGACCTCGCCCATACACCCAAAGAAAAAATAATAGTCGTATGCACCGGCGCGCAGGGCGAAGACAGGGCCGCGCTTATGCGCATCGCAAACGGCGAGCATAAATACTTGCACTTGGAAAATACGGACTCCGTTATATTCTCTTCATCGGTAGTGCCGGGGAACGAAGCGTCCGTACAAAGATTAAAAGATATCCTATATAAAAAGGCTGAGAAGATTTTTCATTCAGAATCAATGGACATACATGCTTCCGGGCACGCAAAGGGAGACGATCTTAAAGAAATGATTCAATTGATAAAGCCGAAATATTTCATTCCAATGCACGGCAATTATTTCATGTTAAAACTTCATTCCGATTTGGCAATTGATGCCGGAATAAAAAAAGAGAATGCTGTTATCGCGGAAGACGGAGAAATTATAGTTATGGATAAAAATGCCATTCGTAAATCCGGGCAAAAAGCCCCCGTAAACCTGATAATGGTTGATGGATTGGGCGTGGGAGACGTTAAAGAAGTTGTGCTTCGCGATAGGCAAATGCTCGCGGAAGACGGAATATTCGTAATTATATCCGTTGTAGATTCCGAAACCGGAAAAGTTAAAGGATCGCCGGATATTATTTCTAGGGGCTTCGTTTATTTGCGCGAATCCCGCGATCTCCTCTCGCAGGCAAGGCATTTAATTAGAAAAGTAATCGAAGAATCCACCTCGCAAATGCACCCAATCAACTGGACCTTTCTCAAAGACGAACTCCGTGAAGAACTCGGAAAATTCTTATTCCGCAAAACAGAAAGAAGACCGATGGTATTGCCGGTGATCATCGAAGTCTAAAAAATAAAGAGGCGAGAATTTATTCTCGCCTCTTTATTTTTTAGAACTTACTCCTATAATACGCGATAGCGTAAAATAGGAACGGGTGAATAAAATCAAATCAATTTAAATTTTTTTCTAAGATCATCATCTGGACTGATAGGAGCTTCGATATAATAAACATAATCGGAAATATTGAAAAAGTTTATAATAAAATTTATTTCGTCTCTACAAAAATAAGGATATATAAAAATACTCTTCTGGAATTCTAAAAATCCGATGTCTTTTAATTTTTTGCGCAGAGCATCTCTAGCTTTTTTTCTTTGCTCTGGAATATCGAAAAGCACCATACGCCACTTTTTATCCCACCTTTTATTGCTAGGAAGTTTTAATTGTTTGAATATATACCATAAATTCCGCACCCTTCCCTTTTCTGTAAGGATTATTCTTTTATTATCTATTTGAATATATTTCAAAATTTTGAATTTTCTTATTAAACTTTGCAGTTCTTTTTGATCTATCGTATTCCAGATATAATCAGCGTCTCTAATCAACTCTAATCTCTGCTGTTTATTTTTTGTAAAACCTAACAAAGCGCCGGTGGCTAGTAGTTCTAAAACTTTTCCAGCAAAAGCACTATACCTAGACATATACTTATATTAAGCGATAGCATTGTATAAGTACAAGTCTTTATGATTATCGGATTTGATAGTAAAATAAGAAAATGGTAAAACCAGTAGCCGTTTCGGGCGTACAGCCCTCCGGGGAAATTCATATAGGAAATTATCTAGGTGCGATTAAACAATTCGTAGAATTGCAGGAAAAATATCAAACATATTTTTTCATTGTTGACTTGCACGCGCTTACAGAAAATCCCGACCCGCAAAAATTAAGGGAACAAACTATTTCTTTGGCGGCCCTGTATCTAGCCTGTGGACTTAACCCAAAAAAGACTACCCTCTTTATTCAATCCCATGTTCCCGCTCACACTGAGCTCGGGTGGATTTTAAACACCTTAACACCACTCGGCGAACTGCAAAGAATGACGCAGTTCAAGGATAAAAGCGAGAAGCACGGGGTTCTCGCGGGGTTATTAAATTATCCCACCCTGATGGCCGCCGACATTCTTTTATATCGGCCTGAAGTTGTGCCGGTGGGAGAGGATCAAGTTCAACACTTGGAACTCACGAGGACGCTCGCAAGAAAATTTAATTCAAAATACGGAAAAACTTTTATCGAACCGAGGGCGCTAGTCGAAAAAGATGTTGCCAGGGTGATGGGACTCGATGACCCTACCAAAAAGATGTCCAAATCCGCCGCAAATCCGAATAATTATATTAATATTTCAGACAGCCCTGATGTTATCAGAAAGAAAATAAAAGTTGCTGTTACGGATTCCGGAAGCGAAATAAAATACGACTTGCAAACAAAACTGGGAATCTCGAACTTGCTTTCCATTTACAGCGTCTTCTCGGGAAATTCCATAAAAAGCATCGAATTTAAATATTCGGGAAAAAATTACGGCATTTTCAAATCCGATCTCTCGGAATTACTTGTCGAAAAACTCTCCCCCATTCAGAAAAAATATGAATCCTTTTTGAAAAATAAAAAAAGTCTGATGAAAATTTTAGACGACGGATCAAAAAAGGCGAATAAAACCGCGGAGAAAACATTAAAGGATGTGCGCGAAAAAATAGGGTTGATATAAATTTTAACTCACGCGGGCTCGATGCCGCGGGAGGCAAACAAGGTGAAAAGTTCCTCCTCTTTTTCGTGAAAAGTTTTTTCGTCGTTGGCTTCCAGAACAAGCCGCAAAACGTTTTCAGTATTGGAAAATCTCGCATTAAACCACCAGTTTTTGTATCTAAAAGTGATGCCGTCAAAATAGTCTCTTTCGGCGTCGGCATATTTTTCTTCGAGCGCCGACATCAATCCTTCCCGGTCTTTAATTGCAAAATTTTTCTCCCCGGAGTGGGTGTAGATAAAATAGGGCTTTAATAACTCTGAAAGTTTTGCTTTCGAGGAAGAGATGATGTGAAGAACTTTCAGGGCGGCCAAGATAGAGCTTTCGGAAAAAAAGAATTCCTTGAAATAAAAATGACCCGACAACTCCCCTCCCAAGGCGGAATCTTCCTGGCGCATTAATTCCTTGAAAAATGAATGTCCAACGCGTGATTTATGGCACTTGATCCCGTCTTTCGCTAAATCTTCCACTAAAACCCGGGAAGCCCTGACATCATACACGACGCTTTCTCCCGGTTGGACAAATTTTTTTGCCAAAAGCCACAGCACGGCATCGCCTCTTATTACATTTCCAAGCTCATCCAATACAATAATTCTGTCGCCATCGGGGTCGAAAATAAAGCCGACTTCGGCTTTATTTTCGAGCACCGCCTTACGAGCATTAACTTGCGCTTCCGGTAAAAGCGGATTTGGCTCCCTGACTACCATGGAAGGATCTGGTTCGAGGTTTAAATTAATATCGTGTATTTTTTCTACGCTCTTCAAGAGTTCCGATAAAATCGGGCCCACCGCTCCCCCGCCGGCATCAAAAACGGCTTTAATATCCTTCGGCAAATTAACTCTTTCCAGAAGAAATGAGATGTAATCTTTTAGAAAATTTTTTTCTTCAAGACTTCCTTTCGGACCCGAGTAATCCGTAATTCCCTTTTTAATTATTTCTTTGATTTCGGGATAACCATTTTTTTCATTTAAAGGCTGAACCCCCTTATAAACTTTAAAGCCATTATATCTTACGGAATTATGCGAAGCCGTTATCATTATTCCTGCCGGCATTCCGCTCAAGTAAAGCGAATATGCAAAAAGGGGCGTAGTAGCGGCACCGATATTGACCACATCGATTCCCCTTTCCCGCAGCTTATTTATTACTACATTTGAAATTTCCGATGAGCTCCACCTGACGTCTTCGCCGACCAAGCATTTTTTTCCTCCGAATGATTTAAAATATTGCGCTGCGCCCTCAACAAAAATTTCGATAGTGTTCAAATCCAGCTCCTCTGGATATAAACCCCTGATATCGTAAGCCTTGAAAACTTTTTCGTTAAAAGCCTTTAACCTGATATTTACGTCCATTGATTAATATTTTACCATAAGAAAATTATGTCGTTAAAAATAGGAATCGTAGGCCTGCCAAATGTCGGAAAATCAACCCTTTTTCAGGCGCTCACAAAAAAAGAGGTAGATAGGTCTAATTACCCATTCGCCACAATAGACCCGAATGTCGGAGTAGTCGAAGTTCCGGATTCGAGGCTCGAAAAACTTGCCGAGCTTTCGCACTCAAAAAAAGTAGTTCGGGCGGTAGTTGAATTCGTGGATATAGCCGGGCTTGTAAAAGGGGCGTCCCAGGGAGAAGGGCTTGGCAATAAATTTTTGGCGCACATAAGGGAAGTTGACGCGATCCTGGAAGTCGTTCGCGCGTTTGAAGACGAAAAAGTAATACACGTCAACGGCAAACCTAATCCGGCATCGGATATTGAAACCATCCAAATAGAACTAGAACTGAAAGACCTTGAAACTAAGGAAAAAGCAAAAGATATATCCCAACTGCAGTTACTTTCCTCGAAACCTATTCTATATGCCTTCAACACCTCGGATAAAGATAACGCGAAAATTCCCGATATTCCAAATTCTGTATCCTTGGACATAAAAAAAGAATTTGAAATAAGCGAACTTGATGAAAGCGACAGAAAAGAATTAAATTTGGCTTCCCGCCTGCCGGAATTGATACAAAAGGCCTACGAAATTTTAGGATTGATAACTTTTTTTACTACCGGAGAGGATGAATCGAGAGCATGGACCATACCCAAAGATTCTAAAGCCCCGAGGGCCGGCCGCGCCATACACGCAGATTTTGAAAATAAATTCATCAGAGCGGAGGTTATCTCGTACGAAAAATTCCTGGAAGCAGGCACTTGGTCTAAGGCCCGTGAGATGGGACTGTTAAGGACAGAAGGAAAAGAATACATCGTTAAAGATGGCGACATAATTGAATTTAAAATTTAATTTTGCTATACTTCTCCCATGAATTCTGAACCAAAATTATACGAAATTTCCCTGATTTTAAAGAGCGACGCCGACGAATCTACGGGAAAAGTCTTAGAAAACATAAAAAAAACTTTAGAGACTAAAAACGGCAGAAGCGCCGATGAATCAAGGCTCACAAAGAAACGGCTTGCGTACCCAATAAATAAATGGACAGAGGGTTCTTTTATCAGCATGAAATTCTTTCTTAAACCGGAGGATCTTTTGGATTTCAGTTCTGTATTAAACGCTGATAAGGAAATAATCCGTTATATGATAGCTTCACCCACCCCCCAAAAAGATCACAGGGGAACAGGCAAAAAAATAAAGCGGGTATCAGCAGAAAAGAAAAACGCAGACATGAAGGAAATTGATAAGAAACTTGAGGAAATACTGGGCCAATAGTATAATTTCTACATGAATCTCAATAAGGTGCTATTGATCGGAAATCTTACGCGCGACCCGGAAATGAGGGCGCTCCCCTCCGGCCAGAACGTCGCCACATTTGGAATCGCTACAAACAGAGTCTTCAATCGGGCAGGAAAACAGGAAAAACAGGCCGAATTCCACAATATCGTTGCCTTCGGAAGGCTCGCGGAGATATCCTCGCAATACTTATCGAGAGGTAAAATGGTTTTTATAGAAGGGCGAATACAGACAAGGAATTGGGAAGCAAAAGACGGGACAAAAAGAAACCGCACGGAAATAGTCGCGGAAAAAATGCAGATGGGCCCCCGAACGGGCGGATTTGAGAAGCCAGCCGATAGAGAACCCGCCGCAAATCCTCCAGACAAACAGGCAGATAAGGAGGAAGTCGAGACAATAGACTATTCAGAAGACATAAATCCAGACGAAATTCCTTTTTAGTAAAATGAAAAATAAATTTCTGACTTCTAATCCAAGGGTTGTTTCTTTTGTATCAAATTGGTTTCACCACATGATCATGCGAAGGGTGAAGCACGGAAAATGGCTCGGCAAACCTATTGTAAAATTTCCGGAAGACTTGATGGTGTTGCAGGAAATTATATGGGAGACCAGACCAGATACTATTATCGAATGCGGAACAAAATACGGCGGATCTGCTTTGTTAATGGCCTCTATTCTTGACCAAATCAGCAAGGGTAAAATAATAACTATTGATAATAAAAACAGAGGAGAATTAAAGCATCCCCGGATTAACTATATTACGGGTAACAGCTTAGAGCAGGACATCAGGCCGGATGGCGAGACTATGGTTGTCTTGGATTCTGACCACAGCTACACGCACGTTTTACATGAATTGGAAAAATACGCGCCAATGGTTACCAAAGGACAGTATCTGATTGTAGAGGACACTACTTATTCAAGCCAATATGAAGGGGGTGGGCCAGCTAAGGCCGTGAGCGAATTTCTAAAAAATCACAAAGAATTCGAAATTGATCGGAATCGCGAGAAATTTTTGATTACCATGAACAGGGGTGGATATTTAAAAAGGCTTAATATATAATTCGTTTCATGGAAAAACAGTGTTATTTTTGCACATCCAATATAAAAAGCGTAGACCACAAAGACGTTGAAAGCTTAAAGCGCTTTTTGGACCCTCAATTTAGAATCGTCCCAAAAAGGCGTTCCGGGCTTTGCTCGCTCCACCAAAGGAACCTAGCAAGAGCTGTAAAAAGGGCGAGAGTAATGGCAATGCTGCCCTTTGTCGTAAGGTAATATCTACCCGGTCCACTCTTTTAGGATAGCTTTTAAATGTTCGGAGCTGCCCGGGTTTTTTGTGATACCTTCTTCCAAAATAGATTTAGCCCTAACATCATCTTTCAATTTAAAGCGGTATAACTCGTATAGTTTTTGATATAGAATGCCCGCTCCGTCATCCACTTTTATGCCCATCTTGTAATTCGCTTCGGCTTTTTTGTAGTCGTTCAGATTATATGTATATAGATCGCCTAAATTGTTGTATGGCACGTAATAATTCGGTTTTAAATAACTTGCGTATTCCCAGGCCTCCTTGGCGCCCATAAAGTCCCCTATGAACTTTCTCTGGAGACCTAGATCCACCCAAAGATCATCTATGCTGGGATCTTGTCTTAATTTATTAGTAATCGTTTCGATTTTGGTAAGCGCCATTTTTTTGGAGTCCTCTGAAAGTTCTGCCCTAATCTCAACGGGAAACGGAAGGGCAGGAACGGCTTTTTTAACTACGCTTGGAGTGGGACTTGGTTTATTTTGATTTGATGGCGTTGGTGTCGGGGTTGGCGTCGGGCCAACGGAAATATTTTCCCCGGGTTTATTAATTTTTCCTATATCTTTCCAGATATAATAAGCACCCCCTAATACGGCTATGGCAATTATAACCGCCCAAATATAAATGGTTTTATTGTCGCGAATCATAGGAAAATTATATAGAATTTCACCCCTAAAAACAATCCAGCCCCGGCATATGCCGGGGCTGGATTTGAGTGACTTGCGTCACCTAGAAACTTCAATCCCTTTAGTTAGGAGATGTGAGAGTTTCTGAGGTCATGTTGTTGGTCGGTAGACCAGGCAACTGATAGCCGTTGGTGTAGTCGAAGTCTGCAACAGTGTTCTGGGTTGTCGTAGAAATCGGCGACCAGATGAAGTCGTTGTTGGTAATGTTGTCGATACCAGTTACCTGGGTTTCAATAACATTTCCAGACTGACCCATTTCACCACCATAAGTCAAGGCTGCACCTTTTCCTGTTATTGCTGACTGATGTCCTGCCGGGAAAGCGGCATCACCCTCAAGTTGGACCGAGAACGATTCCTGACCGGAAACATTCTCTACTGAGCCGACAGTAGCGGCGAATCTGAAGTATCTTGTCTGTCCGGAAGGCACAACGTAAGTCGTTGTAGCGTTAGCCGTGTTACAAGCGGTAGCATTTTTGTCCATGAAGATCTCTACAGGCGCGCTGGAATTCGGGTTAACGTCAGTTCCGATTCTTTCGCCTACATTGTCCGTAACATTCGGCTTGACTCTCGCACATTGCGATGCGTTCAAGAGACCATCAGAGCTGAATGTTGTATCAGCCTGTGAGAATCCTGAATCAGTAAACGCATATAGCGAGAAGAGCGATGTGGTCGCACCGGCTTGGCCAGCAGGAGCAGTTGAAGAGCTCACTAGGAAGCTAAGCTTGAATAGAGCGACATCGCCACCTACATAACCGAGAACTTGTAGAGAGTCTTGTCAGCCGTTGTACCTGCGGTCAAGGTCTTTTCCGTGGATGATAACGTAATGTGTGCAAGTTCTGGATACGCTCTGAAGATTCTAACTCCGGAAGAACTTGTGTCTGTCGCGCTCGGGCTTATGTTTGAGCCTGAAGCAACGCCTACACCGTAGTTTCCGTTAATTCCAACGTTCTGTCCGTCGTAATCCACTTTCAGGAAATCACCGGACTTGTTGTTATCACAAGAGTTACAAATATTCGAGATATCTCCTTTTACAACCACTACTTTCGAACTGTCTTTAGTAATTCTGAATGTTCCGGAAGCAATTGCTGAAGATGTAGCAAAGTCTTCCTGGGCTGTCGTGAATTCGGCTGTTCCAAGTGATACGCCGTCGGTTGTCCATAGTGTAACGCGCCTGCCCACAAGGTCATTTGCCGTGTTTGAAGCAGTGCCAGTAAGTTGAAGGGCTACTTGCCTCAAATCAACATCTTCGTTAGCCGCAGAGAATCTAATTCTCGCGAGCTCAACGTTCGTGGCTCCTGCATTTACAACTTTGTATCCTGGGCTGTTTGCATCCAATACAGCGGTTAATGTCCCGCCGGAAGATGCGGCCATGATCTGACCATTTGCCTCTGTCAAAGTTTCAACAATAGTCTGTCCGGAAGTTACACCAGTGGCGCCGGTAAATGCAGCCTGCTGACCGTTGTCCAGACCCCAGAGGTATGCACCAGTGGATCCGGAACGAACATTACATTTCAAGCTTAATGTCTTTGCTGTTCCTTTCGTTAAGGTCAAGCCAGTTCCATCAAACGTAAATGTAGTTGAAGAAGATTCAGCTGTCGGGTCAACTATATTCGAAGAATTGACTACAACGGGCCCGTCGTAAAGTTTACAACCAGTTAAGTCATTGGCTGCTCCAGTTGTCGGGGCATGTGCAACACCATAAGCCAATGGGATAGTAGTAATTCTGACATCCTCACCGGAAGCTGTTGCGTCAAATGTGTATCTGGCGAATTCGAATTGAGATGAGCCAGCAATAACGCTTTGCGCTATCGGTACGGACTGAACGCTAACCGATAAGGCTCCTGATTTAACTGTCATTCTCGGTAAGTTTAGAGCCGAAGATGGGCTTGGAGTAATAGTATTTGATGTCGTCAAGCCTCTTACTGTCCCCCACCCTGATGGAGTGGTTGAAGCAGCAATTGTTGTACCGCCATCAATATCCGATCCTATTTTTGCTTTAAGTGTGTACGTGTGTGCTCCTGTCGGGAATGTAATGGTGTCAGTGAATGGAATTGTTCCTTCATTTCCGCTGCTGTCAGTAGCTGAACCATCTACCGGTCCCGCAACCACTGTTCCTGTTTCATCCACCAGTATGGCATTCGTAATATCGTCAACATCGTCGTTTGCTCCCTCTCCAACCAATGAAACCTGGAAGGTTATGCTGGCAACTGAGATTGGTTCTCCCTTTACGTCAACCGAAAGTGCTCCTAACGGCTGGCTCAAAAGATTAACTCCAATGTTTTGCGCGGCAACCGCAGTGGCGACTGAAACGTTCATAGTTCCAGTGTTTACGGTTACTTGTGCCGCATCGTAGTAGTAGTCATCCGCATTGTTGAAGGCGGCTCCATCGGCAGAGGCGGCAGAACCAGCTAGAGGAGGAATAATTCCGAAGCCCCAGTTTGGTCCGCTAGCGCCCTTGCTAATTTCAGCCCCGTAAAGGCCGATATCAGTTCTCTTCGCGATGTCGAAGTCAACAGTTCTTGAAGAACCCCCGACGATATCACCTTTAATGGAAATATCTACGGAGAATCCTTTGTCAACTAGGATTCCGTTTCCTGGGAATGTTGATGTGTAATATTTACCGTCTGAACTGACCACCGTGTCGTAAGCGGTTCCGTCAACGTAAGTTTTTACGTTGGCAAGGTCTGCAGTTCCGACAGAACCTGTCTGGTTCCAGCGAATACTTGATAGGTAAACTTTTTCAGCCGATCCGGCTGTGATTTTAACTGACGAGAAGGTATAGCCGGTAGTTCCAACATTCTTTGTCTGTGAAGCTCCCGGGTCCAATGATCCTCTGGAAGTTGTTACAGATCCAATCGTTAGAGCGGCGTTTATTGTGTGCGCAGCTCCTGTTATCGGAAGTGATCCCGATACGGTTGCCGCCGTGTTTATTCCAATTACGGAGAACGTCGCGACGTTTCCAGCGTCGTCAGCCAAGTTGGTCTTGGTGTCCATGTTGCCGCCAATCGTAAGCGTTCTTGTTTGACCAGCTTTTACGACAAACGGATCTCCAACTACCGCCTGGTGAGTGGAGTTCAAAGTCTTTGCGATTCCGATCTGCGTGCCATTTTCGTCTACAAGCGTTACTCCAATGAATGCGCCATCGGCAGCAGGTCCACCTCTTTCGACTGTGACCCCGTTTACGGTTATATCGCCATCATTAGAAGCAGTGAGTTTGAATACCGTGAAAGGTACTCTCGCCGCCGCTCCCGGGGCGATGTGATTAGCGGGCTGCGTTCCAGCGCTAATCATTAAGCCAGTGCCAACAATTGTTGGTGTTGGCGTAGCGCCGTCGGTCGGGATAGGTGTTGGTGTAGTTCCTCCTGATACAAGTGATACATATTTAGCTCTTGAAATTGGTCCGAAGTATCCAGCCGCAGGGGTAATTCCATAATTTTGCTGCCATTTTCCAACGGCTGTTCTTGTCAATGGACCAAAGTAAGTTGTTTCATTTCCGGGGGAGCCAGCGCCGGAAGCAGCAACCGTGAACCCCGAAGAGTTCAAATATTGCTGAAGGCATGTGACATCAGAACCGGTAGAACCAACTGTAAGACTTCTTGTGAAGTTGCAGTTTCCAGTCTGTGCTGGAGGCGTTGTGGTAGGCTGGCCACGCAATGACGCATTTACGTTATTGATAGTGGCTGCATCAGCTCCAAACGACTGAAGCAATTGAAGAATCGACTGGATTTGCGATTCCGATAAGGCGGCGTTTGCCACCAACGGAACAGTTAGTGAAGCTCCCGACAGAAATATTGCTGTCGAAAAGCTTAAGAAAGTCACGGCAATTTTATTCGCCATGCCATTCTTTGTTCGAATACTCATGATGATTCTTTTTTATTAATTAATTAAGCATAGATTTCTCGGATTCGACTCCACCTCATCGGCGGACCAAAAACTCCATGCGTTAGTAAACAACTGATAAATTTATTCTAATCTTAGGAGCCAAGCCATATTCCTTTGCGATATCTCGAAAATTCGATATATCGAGCTGGATCGACCGGACTCGAGACTCCAGTTAATTACCAAGGGTTATATATTATTATCTGACACAATAAAACTTCTATTCGTGCAACAGTTGATATTCATATGTCAAAGTTCCATCTAAAAAAGCAAACCTCCCTAAACATCGGGGGATAAGCTCTGTTGTCTTTTTCATTATAGGTAAACATACCTAAAACACACAAGGGGCAAAGATAATTTCGTTTGTGGATAACAAACTTCTTACAATAAAACTATCTGGCAAATTCGTCAACGGATTGCCAATTTTTTTAATTTTATCTTTAATTATAAGAATTTTTAGACAATCAAATTGAAAAATTGTCATTAAATGGAAAAAATTTGCTAAAATTAGAAATTAATTGTGAAATTAATAAAGTTTTTTTTATTTAGAAAAAAATTGAAAAAATGGCTAATAAATGGTAAAAAAACGAGATAAACGCTAAAAAACGTTTATCATACAATAAAATTGCCGGGTCGTCTAATGGTAGGACGTCGCGCTCTGGACGCGAAAATCGGGGTTCGAGCCCCTGCCCGGCAGCCACATAAAGTGGATAATGTGACTTATCCTTGATATAATAATTAAGGATTGTAAAGGAGCCTTTTTAAAGGTCGTAACTAAGTTTCTAACTAACTTTAAATACAAATGAAAGCACTGCACATGATCGCCTTCGTCTTGTTGGTGGTAGGCGGTTTAAACTGGTTGCTTGTGGCATTTAACTACAACCTTGTGGATATGATCTTCGGCAAAGGAAGCATAGTAGCGACTATCGTGTACGTTCTCGTCGGACTCTCCGCGATTTGGGAAGTGATAACGCATTCATCGAACTGCCGGGTCTGCGGAAAACAAGCAGCAATGTAGTAAAAAAGCAAAAAACCCCGCATTTGCGGGGTTTTTTGCTTAAAAACAAGTTTTTATCTAAATATGGAAAGCCTAATCCCCCTTTTGCTTAAATATAAATATCTTATACTTTTTCCAATTGCAGCTTTTGAGGGCCCAGTCGTGGCTTTCACTGCCGGGTTCCTGGTCTCGCAAGGATATCTTAATTTTTTTATTACTTACGTAATACTGATATTTGGGGATATTATACCTGATTCTACTTACTATTCCCTCGGCAGATTTGCCGAGGGAAATGCTTTTGCCAGTAAATATGCCCGTAAAATTGGGCTTACGCCAAGACGGCTTGAAGCAATGAAAAAGCTTTGGCACAAACACACCGCAAAGACTATGATCATTACCAAGCTCGCATACGGGCTAAGCACTCCCCTTTTAATCGCTTCCGGTTACGCGAAAATTCCTTTCAAAAAATTTATAACTTATTCGACATTGCAAAGCCTTGTCCAATACGCCATTTTTTTATTCCTGGGCTTTTATTTCGGGAATTCGTATGATCTTATTTTTAAATATTTTAACAACGTCCAAATGATCGTTGCGGCGGCAGTTATTATCTTTGCCATTATTTACTACGCAGGCACCATTACCTTGAAAAAAGTTATCGCCAAAAAAGAGAAACTAAACAATGAAAATAGCGATTTGCACTGATATTTATCTTCCCCAGCTAAGCGGGGTGGCAGATTCAATATACATTCTGTCTGGGAATCTCAAGAAAAATGGTCACGAGGTGAGAATTTACGCGCCGAATCTAAAAAATGCTGAAAAAGATCCGGATATTTTTAGAGTTCCTTCTTTTTCCGTTCCTGGCTCTCAAAACAGTCTTTTATTCGCCTTCCCGTTCGGTATGGAGAAAGATTTGGAATTATTCACACCGGATATACTGCATATCCACACGTTTTCCACAATAGGAATTAAAGCAGTCAAAATCGCAAAAAAACTCAATAAGCCCATACTGGGAACGGATCATACCTTCCCGGCAGATTTTCTCCCGTACATAAAAATGGATTTCAATTTTTTGCGGACTTATGTCAAAAAAATTGCATCGAAGCACTATAATAACGCCGAGCTAGTAACTGCGCCGAGCCAAAGTATGCTCGATGAATTGATAGAATTCGGACTAACAAAGCCAACCCGAGTTATATCTAACGCAATAGACTCAAATTTCTTCAGACCCCCCGATAATAAAAATGAAACGGGCAAGACAATTATAGTTTTTGGGAGATTGGCGCCAGAAAAAAATCTCAATACAGCTATGGATGCTTATTTGGAAATAATTAAATCTCATCCGGACGCCAAACTGGTATTTATAGGCGAAGGCCCATACAGAAAAGAGCTTGAGAAAAAAATTAAACAGCTCGGACTCGAAAATAAAATCAAATTACTCGGAGCACTCCAAGGAGACAGGCTGGTCAAGGCTGTAAATTCTGGTGATATCCTCCTTATTACCAGCACCTCCGACACGCAATCCATGACAACGCTTCAAGCAATGGCCTGTGAATTGCCGGTAGTAGCGGCCCGAGCGGGAGGACTCCCCGAGTATGTGGAAAACGATGTAACGGGATTTCTAGTTGAACCAAAGAATATAGCGGGGTTTGCTCAAAAAATAGTACTTCTCCTAGAAAACCCAAATTTGCGCAAAAAATTAGGCGAAGAAGGGAGAAAGAAGGTTTTGCAATATTCGCCCGAAAATATAACAAAAAAGTTCGAAGAAGCATATAATGAAGCTATAAACATTTTTATAAAGAGACATGAAAATAAGCCTTATAATACCGGCTCATAACGAAGAGGGATACCTGGAGAATTGCCTCGAGGGCGCGATTCGGAATATGGAGGACCTTTTCGAAATAATCGTGGTTGATAATGCCAGTACGGATAAAACCGCAGAGGTCGCAAGAAAATTCCCTGGAGTTAAAGTCGTACACGAAGCTTCCAAGGGTCTAACCAAGGCGCGGCAAAGAGGATTTTTGGAAGCGAGAGGAGAAATATTGGCCTACGTAGATGCCGATACAAAAATGCCGTTGGGGTGGGCGAAAAGAGTGCGGGAAATGTTTGAAAAAGATTCAAAAATTGTCTGTGTTAGCGGGCCGTATAAATATTATGATCTTTCGGCAATTGGGAATTTTCTGGTCTGGTTTTATTGGCATCTGGGCATGATTGCCTATTTTTTCACCGGATACATGGTAGTGGGAGGAAATTTCGCCGCCAGGAAGGACGCGCTTCAAAAAATTGGCGGCTTCGACTTAAATGTAAGTTTTTACGGAGAGGACACTAATATCGCGAGGAGGCTACACAAAGTCGGAAAAGTTAAATTCAAA
This sequence comes from Candidatus Giovannonibacteria bacterium, assembly GCA_016176285.1. Taxonomy (GTDB): domain Bacteria; phylum Patescibacteriota; class Minisyncoccia; order JACPKW01; family UBA11713; genus JACOXM01. Next base: position 30,733 of record JACOXM010000002.1, read on the forward strand.
AAAAGCCTTTTTATACCGACCTCCGCAAGAAGGTTTCATGGAGAAGGGATTATCGTGACCGCCGCAAGGTATATCCTTAATTTCGGATCCGAGGTCCTCATTAAAAGGCCACTAACTAAAAAATATCGTGACATACGCTAGCATCGCTATAAAATCCAGATACAAGCCATACGTAATTCATAAAGGATTTTTATATTCGACCCTCTTCTCTTTCTTTATGTTAGCTGCCGCTATCTTGATAAATTTTCAAGCGGGAACTTATGCAACAGAGAAAGCAAGCAACCCCGTGACGGATTTAATTCTTGATAATATTCCAGTATTCCAGCTTGATGGCACATTTATTTACGGCGCATTTATACTCTGGGTTTTTTTCACGTTCATCTGCCTGAAAAATCCGCGGGTTATTCCCTTTTCCTTAAAGAGCGTGGCTTTTTTCACCCTGGTCCGCTCGCTTTTCATAAGTTTGACACACATAGCACCCTTCCCAACCCAAATTTCCATTGATGTTAAATACAATTTACTTGAAAAGCTTACCTTCGGGGGAGATCTCTTTTTTTCCGGACACACCGGCCTCCCGTTCCTTTTGGCATTAATTTTTTGGGACAACTTCCGCTTGAGGATAATTTTTATATCTTCTTCAATCCTCTTCGGTGCCGTTGTTCTACTGGGGCACTTGCACTATTCGATTGATGTTCTTGCGGCATTTTTCATCTCTTACGGAATTTTCCGGATGTGCGAAATTATCTTTAAAAAAGACCGCGAGATATTTTTTAAAGGAGTAGAGGCTCGAAGCTAATATAAATGGACATTATTTCGCACGGCCTTTGGGGGTCCTTGGTTTTTGGCAGGAGTAATAAAAAAAGCTTTTGGAAAGCTTTTTTGTTCGGGGTAGCGCCAGATTTTATTCCTTTTGCGCCCTTTTTTATTTTAATGATCTTCGGTTTTGCAAAATATCCCGGGTTTTCGACGGAACCTCCGGTAGCGGGTGCTATCCCGGATTATGTCTATTTTCTTTATAAAATAACGCATAGCCTTGTTATATTTGCCGTAGTTTTTTTCGGCGCATGGCTAATAAAAAGAAAATTTTTCTGGCCAATGGCTGCTTGGGGTATACATGTACTTCTCGACATCCCCACACATAGTTATAAATTTTTTCCAACTCCGTTTCTTTGGCCAGTCGCAAATTTCGAAATAAACGGAATACCCTGGGCCGACCCCATAATATTTTTCCCAAACGTGCTGATACTGGCGATTCTTTATTATTATTTTTTCGTTTACAGAAAAAGATATGCTAAATAATATTTCCGCAAAAAATTATATCTTGGCGAGCCTCGTGTTACTCGGCTTGTTTGCGCTGGCGCTGAATTTCATGGGACAAATCTGGATTTGCAAATGCGGATATGTGAAATTCTGGCACGGCATAACTTACAGCTCGGAAAATTCCCAGCATTTAACAGATTGGTATACGTTCTCGCATATAATCCACGGATTTATTTTTTACTGGATCGCTTGGCTCGTCGGCAAAAGATATGGCTGGCCCATCGGCTTTCGCCTCTTATTAGCATTACTTGCGGAAATATCGTGGGAACTATTCGAAAACACGGATTTCGTGATAAACCGCTACCGTGAAGTTACAATTTCACTAGATTATTACGGGGACACCGTAATTAATTCCGTTATGGATGTTCTGGCGATGGTATTTGGATTTTTTCTGGCTTATCGCCTGCCGGTATGGTCCATAGTGGCCCTTACAATCGCTATGGAAATATTCGTAGGCTACACTATCCGCGACAATCTTACGCTCAACATAATAATGCTTATTTTCCCATTAGACTTTATTTTAAAATGGCAGAGCGGTTAACATTTTTATTTTTATTTGTTCTTGCCGCATTCCCGCTCGTATCTACCGGACAAGAACTTTACCAAGACACAAAAGGAACCTTTCGAGCAAAGGTTCTTGAAATTATTTCTGAAGAAAAAACTATATTGCCGGTAACGGAAACAGAAGTCCTGGTTCAGACGCTTAGCGCGGAAATTCTTGACGGCAATAAAAAGGGCGAGATAATCACTATCGAAAATGACTTCGTTAAGCTCTCGAAAGGAGATGAATTTTTTGTTAATTATCTCGTAACTATCGACGGACAAGAAATATACAGCGTATTCGAGCCCGACCGGCGGCAAACTCTCTGGATATTTTTAGTGATCTTCATGGTGGTTGTGATTTTTTTCGGTGGATTTCAGGGAATCAGATCTTTATTCAGTCTCGCGGCAGGTTTTTTTGTAATAATTTATTTTCTCCTTCCCTCTATTTTGCGCGGCGTCTCGCCTCTCCTTGCCGGAATCGGATTTTCTATCCTGATTCTCGCGTTCGCGATGTATCTCACACACGGATTTAAGAGAAGAACGCATGCCGCCTTCATCGGAACGGTTTTAACCATCATAATTGTCGGTATACTCGCGTCTCTCGCCGTCTCATCCGCAAAATTGAGCGGCTTCGCATCCGACGAAGCTGTTTATTTAAATCTGGACACCCGGGGAAAGCTGAATTTCGCCGAATTGCTTGTGGTCGCCATAATTATCGGGGCCCTGGGTATTTTGGATGACATTGCGATAACTCAAGCATCTGTAATCGAAACCCTTAAAAATAACTTGCCAGACATAAAAAGAAGGAAAGCTTACCTGGAAGCCCTAAAAGTCGGCAGAGAACACGTTGGGGCGCTAGTAAACACATTGGCGCTTGCATATGTTGGAGCATCCTTGCCGCTCCTGTTGCTCTTTTATGGGACAGACCAAACTCAAAGCTGGTCCATTATTACAAACAGAGAAATTTTCGCGACAGAGATAATCCGCACGATAGCCGGTTCCATCGGCTTGATCCTTGCCGTCCCCATCACAACCGCCCTCGCGGTATTGATGCTTATAAGAAAAAGCTAGTCTTTAAAAAATTTTCTATATTCTTCACAACTACGGGAATTTGAATATTGGTCGTATCGATTGTGAAATCAAAATTCTTGTCAGAGAAGTCATCAATTCCGTAATAATTTTTATATCTCTCGAAAATCGCATCTTCACGGAAAACTGTGTGCTCTTTCGCGGTTTCGAAAAAAATCGCTTCGCGGTTCGCGATACGGTTTATCCTAGTATCAAAATCGCAGTCCAATTTTATTTTTACCGAATCCGGTATAAAGTGCCACGCAAGGCGGCTTTCAATTATAAAATTATCATTTTCTTCGCCGAATTTCTTTATTCTCTGGTCAAGCTCCAGATCAAATTTATGCTCTTTTTTGCACAAGTCTTCGAATTCGCCGAGGGTCATTTTGTTTTCTTCGGCCATTTTCCTAAAAATATTTCCCGAAGACAGAAATTGGTACCCCATGTCCCCTGCTAAAATTTTACCCACGGACGTCGTTCCCGTTCCCGCAAGCCCGAATATCGTAATTTTCGCCATAATCAATTCTTATCCCCTCTCGTTCCCATTAAATTGCCTATCAAAAAAGTCAGCACAGCTAGACCGAAAGAGTAGTAAGCCGACTGGGCATAAAAAGGACTTTTCACGGGAAAATAAAAATAAATAGGTAACGCCATTAATAAAGCCGAAAAGGCTAATATAAAACTCCGTATTTTTAGTCGAGTGCTGTTTAGTTTTGAAATTGATGAAAAAAACTTAACAGCGAAACCTAGTGCCGAGATTAAAAGGGGAACCCTTGCGAGAATTCCAATAAAATAATTTTGCTGCCATAAAATAAAACCCGAATTAATTACTGGTATTTCAAAAAGAAAAATATAAAGCAAAATTATAAAAAGACCATATAAAAGAAATAGCAAGTTAATAGTAAAAATTATTTTTTTATTCTGTAATGTAAGCCTCAGCGCGACTTGAAACGCAGAAAAGGCGCAGAGTACAAGAAAAAAATAAGCTATGATAAAACTCACACCCCACACCCAATTAACGGGGTAAAAAAACATCGGAATAAATAAGAAAAAATTATAAAAACTTATTAAAAGAAAGAAAAGAAAGTAATAATTGATTGTAGAGTTTTGTTTCCGCCTGGGATACAAATATAAAACACTTCCTAAAGTAAGTAGTAGTGCAAGCCCCCTAAACCAGAAATCTAAAGAGTAGACCATAAAACTATTATTGAAAATTTTTCGAATTTTTGCTAGACCGAAGGATCTAGTTTTCTATTGTTTATCAGGCCGATTATTATTACCGCAATAATTGATGCGATAAGCCCGCCGATTGCAAACCAAAATGCATAAATAGTTCCCTAGAAGACGCTCAAAGAGAGAATTCCCATAATCAAATGGAGTAAAATTGTGTTTGGCGCTATCATTTTTCCATTATATCCTTAAATTAATGATAATAAATTGCCCGTTTTGCAGTATAGATGAGGATAAAACACGAATAATAGAGGAAAAAGAGAGAATCGTGGTGATTTTAAGCAGTCCCAGCCTTATGCCTGGGCATATTTTAGTTATTCCCAAAAGGCATATTGAGAAAATTTCCGAATTAAATCCAGACGAAAGGGCTGATCTTTTTGATACTGCGATCGAATACCATAAAAAAATAATTGAACGTTTTTCAAAGGGCTGCGACATGCGCCAGCATTATCGCCCATTTTTAGCCCAAAGCGACGTTAAAGTTGACCATGTGCATATCCACCTCCTTCCACGTGAAAACGAAGACGAACTTTACCAAAAAAGCATGCAGTTCGAAAGAGATATGTGGCAGCGCCCCGACGAAATCGAATTACAAAAATTTGTTGAGCTTTTCGGAAAATGATAGAAGTTGAAAAAAAATTCACCTTAACCGAAGAGGAGCGGGAAAGATTGTTGGATAGCGCCGAGCTTATTGCGGAGAAAAGCTTTACGGATGCTTATTATGATGACGAAAAATATTCTTTAACCACACAAGATATCTGGCTGCGGCAGCGCGATGGGGATTGGGAGTTAAAAATCCCGCTTCACAAAGGCGGAGCAGACCGTATCGGCGATCAGTACGAAGAACTCACTACGGAAATCGAGATAAGAAATTTTTTGAAAATACCGAAAATAGAAAACCTTGAATCAGATTTGAATCAAAAAGGGTTTTCAATTTTTTCAAAATTCACAACAGGAAGAAAAAAATATGAGAAAGACGGATTCACGATCGATCTCGACCTTGTTGACTTCGGGGATTTCAAGTTCGAGATTGGAGAAATAGAGCTGATGGTAAATAAGCACGAAGAAATGGGAGAGGCTCTCGAAAAAATAAAAAATTTTGCAAAAGAAAACGGCCTCCAAATAACACACGTACGCGGAAAAGTAATGGAATATCTTAAGCGCAAACGCCCCGAACATTTCAGAAAATTAGTCGAAGCGAATGTAGCTAAAGACAACTGATCGTTTTATAATCCCGATATATGAACCGCGCTATTATTATCCATTGCTGGGAAGGGTATCCGGAATATTGCTGGTATCCTTACGTAAAAAAGGAACTCGAAGCAAAGGGGTTCGAAGTAAAAGTTCCCGCATTTCCCGATACAGATAATCCCAAACAAGATGCCTGGGTTGCTTTGCTTGAGCAAGAAATCGGAATTCCAGGCGAAAATCTTTACCTTATAGGGCATAGCATCGGGTGCGCGGCAATTTTGAGATATTTGGAAATAATAGACGAATCTGAAAAAATCGGCGGAGCCGTTTTTGTGGCAGGATTCACGGAAGAAATCGGCTATAAAGAAATAGAAAACTTTTTCGAAAATCCCTTCGATTTTGAAAAAATAAAACGCGCATCAAAAAATGGCTTTGTCGCCATACATTCGGACGATGATCCTTATGTAGACTTAAGATTTTCGGATATTTTCAAAGAGAAACTGGACGCTGAGGTTATTGTTAAGAAAAATATGGGGCACTTCTCCGGGGCAATAGAAAATGAAAAAGCCTGCCTGGAATTGCCAGATGTCGTCGAGGGCATATTAAAAATAGCAAAATAATAAAATGAAAAAGAAAATTATTATTGCAGTTGGGATAATTATAATAGCGGCACTGACCGGGTTCTTTCTTATTAAGAACAAAATCAAAAATGACAATGCCCGCTACAAGGACTACACAACAAGAGCTTCTGTAAAAGCATTATTCAATATGAACGCCTCGCAAAAATGCACTGTGCGGCCGCAGGGGTCATTAAGGGAAGGGAATATTTTTGTTGGGGGCGGGAAACTCCGCGGAGACTTTAAAACATCCTCTTCAAGAACTTCTTTCGGGCATATTATTATGGATCGCGAGAATGTATATACCTGGACGGATTCGGGCGACACGGGCGCAAAAATCCCAATCGGCTCTTTCCAGCTAAACCAGTCGAGCGAAAGCTTTCAGTGGAAATGCGAAATATGGGAGCCGGAAAAATCTTTATTCGAACTGCCAAAAAATATCAATTTTTCCGAAACTAGTTAATCCGTGAAAAAAGGTATCGATGAAAAATTATCAAAAAAGCTCGTCCTGGATGAGCTTTTTGACTTAACGCTTTATAGGGCTCTCGCGAGATTCGCGGGAAAGGATGAAAAAATAATTCTGGATAAATTAATCCCCGTCGAAGAAAGGCACTTTGAATTCTGGAAAAGTTTTTTTGGAATCACTGAAGTATATCTTAATCTCGGGAGAAAAATTAGGCTTAAAATTATCACACTTTTTTGCAGAATTTTCGGTCAGGCCGGAATACATATAGTGCTCGAAGCAATCGAAATCTACGGTATAAAAAAATATCTGAATGTCTGGAATCATTACAAAGACGAGGAATTGGGTTCTGCCGTCAGGCGCGTCCTTGAAGACGAGTTTAAGCATGAGGATGAAATAGTTTCCGCTTCAAAACGAACAAAAATTTTTCCGGAGCGGGTACGGGATATTTTTTTGGGACTTAACGACGGCCTAGTTGAAATTCTTGGCGCTGTTTCGGGATTTTTCGCCGCCTTTTCCAATACAAGTTCTGTTTTAATAGCCGCGCTCACAGTTGCGGTTGCGGGTTCAATCTCAATGGCGGCAAGCGCTTTCGCGGCGCTAAGCTCCGCCCTCGAAGTGGAAAGCACGGAGAACGAAAAGCAAAAATTTCTCGGCACTGCCACCGAAGACGATGGGAGTAAAATTAATCCTTATGGATCCGCCCTTGTTGTCGGCATATCTTATCTTTTCGGAGCGCTTGTGCCGGTAATTCCAGTCATATTCGGAGCAAAAAATATCCTCATTTCTATGATAGCGTCCACAATTGTAATAATAGCCGTATCCTACATAGTGGCATTTCTATCCGGAATGGACGCAAAAAAGCGTATTTTACTTAATCTCCTTATCATTTTCCTGGCCGTTGGAATATCATATATTTTGGCAACAACGGCGAAGCAAGTATTCCATATTGATATTTAGCGGAGTCCGTGCTATACTGCCTGTAATAATTAACTCTAGTCAAGTGTAATTATTTTTAGTCAATTAGTGCGCAATAAATGGCAACTAAACTATTTGTTGGAGGATTATCTTGGGACACTACGGACGACAAGCTTCGTGAGTTTTTCTCATCGGCTGGAACCGTTGTTTCCGCAAATGTAATCACTGATAAATTCACCGGTAAATCCAAGGGTTTTGGATTCGTAGAAATGTCTTCGGATACAGAAGCTGAAGAAGCAACCCAGAAATTGAACGGACAGAATTTGGACGGCCGCAAAATCGTTGTTAACGAAGCGCGCCCGTTGGCGCCAAGAGAAAACCGCTTTAGAGGCGGTGGCTTCTCAAGAGGCGGCGGCGACAGGCGAGAATTCGGAAACAGGGACCGAGGCTAAGTGATATAAATCCAACACAAAACACCCCGCAGCTCTGCGGGGTGTTTTAATTTATTATTATTTAATTACGTCTATTTCTCCCGCAAATAACGCCTCGTCGCAATTAAGCTCGAAATAACTCCGAGAACTATTCCAACCGCGAGCAGCATCAATGTTATCCAAATAATATTAGACAGGAAATATACAAATAAATCCGGACCGCCAAAAAATTGCGAGGTACTCACGCCTGAAACGTTGAAAACCGGGGAAAGCGGAACAAAGAGAAATAAAAGCTGCTCGTGCCCCAGCCACAATAAAACCCAAAAAATCGCCATGGCGGCAGCTGTTGCCAAAATACCGTGTATAACGCCTTCAACTATAAAAGGTCCGCGAATGTAATTATTAGTAGCCCCCACAAGGCGCATAACGGAAATCTCATCCCGGGAAGTATAAATAGCAAGCCGTATAGTATTAAATGCGACAAGAGTCGCTATTATAGCGAGGACTATCGTGGAAGTAAGCCCCGACGCCCTCGAAGATTGTATCATGGAATTAATCCCGTCAATTACAACCTGATTTTTTTTGTAATTTATTTCGTCAACTATACTTTGATTATTTTGGGATTCTAAAAATTTTGAAATTGACTCGTATTGGCTTGGGTCTTTCGCCGTAATATTTATACTCGCCCCCAAAGGATTCGACCCAAGTTCTTCTAGCGATTGGGTTATTAATGCGTTTTCCTTATGCCTTTCTTTGAAATTTTCGAGCGCCTGATCCCTCGTAACATAGTTTACGCTTTTCACTTCTGAAAGTTTTTCAACGGAAGATTTCATCGCTAAAATTTCTTCTTCGGGGGCAGTGGATTTGAAATAAACGCTAATGTCGACCTTGTCCCCCAGATTTTTAAGCGCGGAGGTCAAAAGAACATTTGAAAAGAAAAGCGACCCGAAAACAAAAAGAGTTAAAACCATAACCAGAACCGTAGCCAGAGAGACCCAGCCATTTCTCCAGAAATTAATAAACCCCTGTTTTATATTTCTCTTAAACTGTACAACAATTGCCATAATTCAATAATATAATTTATAAAACGTAGCGCCCGCGCTTTTCATCCCGAACCATTCGCCCATTTTCGAGGGTTATTACGCGACGCTTCAAAGAGTTAATAACGTCTTTGTCGTGCGTAGCGAGGATTACGGTAGTCCCAAGTTCGTTAATTTTTTCAAGAAGATTAATAATTTCCCAAGTGTTTATCGGGTCCAAGTTTCCCGTAGGCTCGTCCGCGATAATTACGTCCGGACGGTTTACAATTGCCCTAGCAATTGCGACCCTCTGTAACTCCCCCCCAGAAAGTTCCGAAGGAAAATGCCAGGCCTTATCCATCAAGCCCACTAACTCCAAAACCTGCGGAACATCCTGCTGTATCTCCTCTTCGATCTTTCCCGCAGCTTCCATCGCAAAAGCGATATTTTCATAAGCTGTTTTTGTGGGCAGAAGTTTGTAATCCTGGAAGATAACGCCCATACGCCTCCGGACTTTCGGCAAATCGCTGTTTCTCACTCTATGCATGTCCAAAGATTCAAAAAAAACTTTTCCAGACGAGGGCTTTTCCTCTGCGAGCAGAAGTTTCAATAAGGTGGATTTGCCCGCCCCTGATTGTCCGACAATGGAAAGAAATTCCTGCGGCTCGATAGAAAAAGAAACTTCTTCCAGGGCGACGGAAGTCGGAGAATATATTTTTGAAACGCGGTCAAAATAAATCATCGTATTAACATATAATGCCTAAATTTTTGTCTCTAATCAATGCCTAGTTCAGCTTCAACAAACATATCAAGCTTTCCGTCAAATATTCCTTCTATATCCGATGCTTCCGCGCCAGTTCGCGTATCTTTCACTAATTTATAAGGATGCAAGACGTATGACCTTATCTGGTGTCCCCATTCAATTTCCAGAGATTTCGATGTTCTTAAAAAATCCTTTTCCTCTTTTTGGCTCTTGGCGCGGAGTTTATAAAGGTGTCCCCTCAAAAGTTCGAGAGCCTTTTTTCTGTTTTGGTCCTGCGAGCGCTCGGTTGAAATATGAACTTGTATGCCTGTGGGCTTGTGAACCACGCGCACCGCAGTCTCTCTTTTATTCACATTTTGCCCGCCTGCGCCGCCGGAACGCGCAAAACTAAACTCGATGTCTTCATCTTTTATCTCCACTTCTCCGGGATCCACAAATTTAGGCATAACTTCGACGAGCGCAAAAGAAGTATGCCTGCGCTTATTGGAGTCAAAGGGTGAAATCCTGACCAAGCGATGCACGCCGGATTCGTTTTTTAAATACCCGTATGCAAATTTTCCTTCTATTTCGGTTGAAGCATTTTTAATTCCGTTCATGTCGTTAAAGTGCTGGTGAATTATTTTCACTTGCCACCGTTGCCGCGCCGCATATTTTTGATACATTTCTAAAAGAATCCTCGCCCAATCTTCCGCATCATCCCCTCCGGCGCCCGCCACGATTGTTATGACTGCGTCCCCCTTGTCATATTTTCCGGAAAGAAATGCTTCCTTTTTAGATCTCTCAAATTTCAGATTCAGTTCATTTATCCTCTGCTCTATTTCTTTTTCATCCTCTTCACTTTTAGAAATCGAAGCTAGTTCCGACAAAGAAAAAATATCGGAAGATAAATTTTCCCAAAAAGAAACGAATTCTTTCAGTTCGGAAATTTTTTGAGTTATTTCGCCCGCGCGCTTGGGATTATCCCAAAAATTGGGGTGAATTGTTTCAGATTCAAGTTTTATTAATTCCTCTTTTTTTCTAGCTAAGTCAAAGGCGGTCCGTTAAGCGACGGACTTCGCCCTCCAACTTTTCAATTTTTTCTTTCGGTATTTCCATAAATTCATTATAACACGGCTTGGAGTATTTATATGACTGCGCTCGCAGTTGACACAGAATGTAGTTGGGAGTAAGATTTAAGTAATTACGCAAGTGCTTAACTGATATGCTAACAAAAGAACAAATAAATAAAATAAAGAAAGAGTTGCCGGATGAAAAAGATCGAATGCCTATCATTCTTGGCGCATTGGGCGACCCTGGCAGGTTTCGGATTTTCAAACTGCTCTCGGAACACCATGATATTTGCGTGACGGATGTCTCAAATATCTTTGATATTACGGTATCGGCGGCGTCCCAACAATTACGGGTTCTGGAAATGCTGGAACTGGTAGAAAAAATGAGAATGGGACAAATGGTCTGCTATGAATTAAAGAAAGACAATCCCACCGTTAAACAACTGATACAATTTATAAAGGTCGGGCGAATAAATAATTAAAATAAAAATATGCAAAAAGTAACTATCTATACAACCCCGACATGCGTGTACTGCAAAATGACCAAAGCGTTCTTCAAAGAGAATAATGTTCAGTACGAGGAAAAAGACGTGTCGACTGACCGCACCGCGGCGGATGAAATGATCAAAAAATCTAACCAGATGGGTGTGCCTGTCGTTGATATTGACGGGCAGATTCTTGTCGGTTTCGATAAGGAAGGCTTATCTCGTCTGCTCAATATTAAGTAACACAATATCGTTAAAAAACAACGTGAATGAAATAAAAAATACTCATATGACGGTGTCGGCCGCGATTATTGTCGATGTGGATATAAAGAACGAACCCTTTATCGGCGATCCGAATGCCCCTGTGACGATTGCCTACTGGTCTGATTTTCAGTGTCCGTTCTGCCAACGCTTTGAACAAAACACACTGCCGACTCTTGTCGATCAATATGTAAAAACAGGCAAGGTCAAGATCGTGTTTAAGGATTTTCAATTCCTCGGACCCGATTCACAGGACGCCTTCTATAGACGCGGATAAGATCGCAAGGCAGGTGGACGAGCAACGTGCCGCCTATCAGCAAAGCTGGATGCCGATAAAGCCGAGGGCGCAAAATTTGGCATATTGAGTGTTATTATTTTGAGCGCATCCATCTATTTGGTTTACCGGAAGATAAATGATCCTCTTATCTGTAAACCATCACAAAGAATATGAATGAACAAATAATGAAACAAGAAAAGCGAGAAATTCGCAGACAAGAAAAAGAAACGGGACAGCACGCGCGGCGGCGCAATCTTTTTGTGCGCAAAATCAGAAACTACGCAATCATTTTTGGAGTCATTGCTTTTGCGGGTTACGGCCTGTATTTATTGTCACAAAGCAGTGCGACGAAGGGAGAAGATTCGAGCCGCGTGATTCCTTTAATGGAAGCAACTCATGTCACTGTGGGTAGTCAACTGCCCGAATATACCTCCAATCCGCCGACGTCGGGACCGCATTACGGCCAAACTGCTCATTCCGGGTTCCGTGAAGAAACAATTCCTGACCAGCATATTATTCACAATCTTGAACATGGCGATATTTGGATTGCGTATCATCCGCGTGTCGCAGACGAGATAAAAGAAGAGTTGAAACAATTCGGAGCGGCAAAAGTCATCATCACGCCGCGCGAAGCAAATGAAACCGATATCGCGCTTGCCGCGTGGGGACGACTTGATGTGTTTAATATAGAAAATAATACCTTGCCGGTTGAAAGAATAAAAGATTTTATTAAGCGATACACCAATAAAGGCCCCGAGAAAGTGCCTGGGGCAAGCGGAGGAATATAATTAGTAATCTAAAAGATAGATGGATAATTAGTGGGAAATGTAATCGCGAAGAGTTAAAAATAAAATATGATTTCTCAACAAAAGACGGTCATTATTATAGCGACAATTATAGGAATTTCAGCGATTTTTATTTTATCGCGCGCGGTTTTTAGAAATGATTTTAAGGATAATGGCAATCAATCTTTTTCAACAAAAGAAATCATGATAACCGATGGCGTAAAACACAGTGTTCCGCTTGATGAGATTCTGGGCGGCGGACCGCCAAAGGACGGTATTCCATCCATAGATAATCCCAAATTTGTTTCTATTGCTGACGCAGGAAACTTTTTAAGTGATAGTGAGCCGGGTATTGCTCTCGATATCAATGGCACCGCACGATTCTATTCATTCCAAATTTTGGTCTGGCATGAAATCGTCAACGACACGATAAATGGCGAGCGCGTGCTCGTAACCTACTGTCCGCTGTGCCTTTCAGGTATTGTGTTTGATCCTGCGGTGCAAGGCGAGCGCGTCGAATTCGGTACGTCCGGAAAATTGTGGAATTCTAATTTGGTAATGTACGACCGCAAAACCGATTCGCTCTGGTCGCAGATTTTAGGCGAGGCGATTGTCGGAGAGATGACCGGTATAGAGCTCAAAGTCCTTCCCTCGGACATGATCAGATTCGGCGAGTTTAAAAAACAGCATCCGAAGGGCTTCGTGCTTTCGCGCGACACGGGAGCAACGAGATTTTACGGCCAGGATCCTTATGGGAATTACTATACTACCCCGGGTACTTTTTTTCCGGTTGACAATAAAGATAACAGGCTTCCAGAGAAGGATTTTATCTTGGGTATCGTGGTAAATGGAAAAGCAAAAGCATACTGGCCGGAAGCGATCAAAAAAGTCGGCGAAGTTATAGACCAGTTTGAAGGAAAAACCATTATCGCCAGATATGAAAAAGATATCGACGCAGTCAGGCTTTTTGAGAAAAAAACCGATGGCACGCTCGAGCGCTTAAATCCATTCGGCGCATTCTGGTTTTCGTGGGCGGCCGCGCATCCTGAAACGGAATTGTATAAATAATTTAACGTCACTTATATATATTGCGCCTTCTTTACAAGACTGAGACTTTAAAAAGGTCGATAAAATTAATAAAAAAACAAAAAAATATGTCAATAATAAAAATTGAATCAGAGCATATAAATGCAGGCGTGATTTCGGGACTTATTGCCGGAGTTGTTTTCGGGGCCATGATGGCCATGATGGGGATGCTGCCTATGATTGCAAAACTTCTCGGGGGCAGTTCGGCGCTGTTCGGATTTGTTTTGCATCTTATCTTCAGCATGGTCATTGGAGCTATCTTTGCAATTTTTCTTGGACACGCCGCAGCGGATAGAATGAAAGGAATAACGCTGGGAATTATATACGGAGTAATATGGTGGTTTTTGGGGCCTCTTACCCTCATGCCTTTATGGCTTGGAATGGGAATACAACTGTCGCCGGAAGGAATGCAAGCGGCTTTGCCAAGTTTGTGGGGACACTTGGTTTATGGTTTTATCTTGGGCCTCATCTATCCAATGATAGTGGGATTAAAACCAAAAAATTAATCGAGAGATAAATGGTAAACGGAAAAAAACCTGTAAGAATTGTGATTCTGGGCGCGGGATTCGGGGGATCTTATGCGTTTAAACGCCTGCATAAATTCTTCCATAAAGACCAAAGCGTCGAACTTATTCTCGTGGATGCCAGAAATTACTTTCTCTTCACGCCCTTACTTCATGAAGTCGCGACAGGCAGCGTAGCGAGGGAAAACATCGTCGAGCCTCTTAGAAAAGTGCTGGGGTGCTGCCTGGCGGAGTTTTGCTTGGCTGATGTTAAAAGAGTTGAATTACAGAGCCGCCGTGTCATTACAACAAATGGATCCATTTCTTATGATTATTTGATTATGGCTTTAGGAGCTGAGACAAATTTCTATAATATTCCCGGAGCACGGGAACACTCTTTCACTTTGAAATCACTCGAAAATGCGGTCCGCCTGAAAAATCACTTTATTAAAAAATTCGAAGAAGCGGCTGCAACCGACGACGAAAATCTTCTGAAAAATAAGCTTTGCTTTGTTGTCGTCGGAGGCGGGCCAACGGGCGTTGAATTAGCCGCAGAGATGTCCGAATTGTTTTACCACACATTCAGCAAATATTACGGACGCCATTTCTTTTATCAAAAAGTAAAAATAGCCTTAGTGCAAAACAATAAAGAACTCCTGCCTCGATTCTCCAAAAAACTTAGAGACAAAAGCCTTTCTGTTTTGCAAAGCAAAAAAATCGACGTCAAGCTCGGTGTAAATGTAAAAAGAGTTGTAAAAACTTTTATTGAGCTAAGCACCGGAGAAATACTCCCGACAGAAACCGTAATCTGGGTTGCGGGAGTAAAACCGCGGGATGTGCTTTTTGACCGAAAAATTGAACGCGATTCTAAGGGAAGAATACGCGTAAACGAATACTTGCAAATGTATGAGTCGCCCGAAGTGTTCGCATTAGGGGATATAGCGGCGTTCGCTCAAAATAAAAAAGAACTGCCGGAATTTGCTCAAGTCGCAACCAAGCAGGCTCGAGGCGTGGCGGAAAATATTAAAAATTTAATTGACGGAAAACCAGCCAGACCTTTTCATTACAGACATACCGGAGATTTAATTTCTTTGGGACAGTGGATGGCAATCGGAGAGATTGGAGGTTTTCCATTCTGGGGCCGCTTTACCTGGTGGCTATGGAGAACAGTGTATCTTTCAAAACTCATATCGTTCCCAAAAAAAGTTAAAGTGGCGGTCGACTGGACGTTTAATCTATTCATGCCTCGGGATATATCGCAATTATAAAAGATATGAAGAATGATATTATTAATTTATAAGGTCAAAAGGCGAATTAAAAGCTAATTTTTATTAAGAATATGTTATTCGAACTAAATCAATACAGTGATATTGCGTTTCTAATCTTGCGCTTGGCAATAGCGGCAATTTTTATTTATCACGCACTGCCGAAACTAAAGGGCGCAAAAATAATGTCGCAGGAGATGGGCATGCCCGCCGGAATGATATTTATGCTTGGCGGAATAGAACTTCTGTCGTCCGCAGGATTGGCGCTCGGTGTCTATACGCAACTTGCCTCGGCACTCCTTGCTTTCGTGATGATTGGAGCCATTTACTTTAAAATGGTGAAATGGCACGTGCCGTTTGGGGCAATGGATAAAACCGGATGGGAGTTTGATCTTATTCTCTTGGCAGCCAGCATCTTCATCCTCGTGAACGGCGGAGGTGCGATAGGAATACAGTAATTTTATGCAATACGATCTTATTATCATAGGCTCTGGCGCGGCCGGTCTGGGGGCCGCAATCTATAGCGGTCGCTACCGCATGAAAGTTCTTGTTGCGAGCAAAGAATTCGGCGGCGAGACTGCGAAAGCGGGCGTTATTGAAAATTATCCCGGCATCAAAGCCATCGATGGCTATGAGCTTATGGGGGCGATGTGGGAACAGACAAAAAGTCTCGCAGTTGAGATAATTGACGAGGAAGTTAAAGACGTTAAGCGGCAAGGACATTGTTTTGAAGTCTCGACAAAAAATGCGACGTATCAAACGCACGCAATTATTTTTGCTTTAGGTGCCGAACGCCGCCGGCTTGGTTTGCCTAACGAAAAAGAATTGACCGGCAAAGGCGTGCATTATTGTGTGACTTGCGACGGTCCAGTATACGGCGGAAAAACCATAGCCATGGCCGGCGGAGGTGATGCTTCAGTAAAAGGCGCGATTCTTGCGGCCGAATATGTTAATAAGGTATTTCTGATCGTCCGCGGCAAAGAAGTTCAAGCAGAGCCGGTTAATCTGGAGCGAATGAAAAAACTCGGAGATAAAATTGAACTGCTCTTGGATACAGAAGTTAAAGAAATTGCAGGCGAAAAGAAACTTGAAAAGCTGATTCTTTCGCGCGAATTTAAAGGGTCATCCGAGCTGGTTGTTGACGGCTTGTTCGTAGAAATAGGCGCGGTACCTAATGTCGAACTTACAAAATCGATTGGCGTGGAACTTGATGAACGCGGATACATTAAAACTGACGCCATGATGCAAACGAATATTGATGGAGTGTTTGCGGCCGGTGACGCGGTCAATCATTTCGGCTCTTTCAAGCAGTGTATTACTTCCGCGGCCATGGGAGCAGTCGCTGCTACCTCCGCTTACAACGACCGCAAAATTCACGGCGAAATTTGTCCGATACACGCCAAACCGCAATTAACATTAAAAAAATAAAGGCCGAAAATTAATAATTTAAAATTTAATTTATTATGAACGAATCAGAAAAAAAATGCTCAACATGCGGCGGCAAAGCCGCGGGATACAAGTGCGATTCGTGCGGCGTTGAAGCCGCAGAGCACGACGAGAAGCATAGCTGCGGCGGGAATCATTGCGTAGCAAAATGTGCAAACTGCAATCAAGCGGAAACTAAATGCGCTTGCTAAATGTGAAAAAATCTTTAGTAATCGCGAGTATTGTCACATTAAGCCTCGTAGGCATCGGCTTGTTAGTAATTTCTAACCGCAACGTCCCCGACCAGTCAGATCGCCAAACTCCCGAAAAAGCGCCTGACTTTAATTTGCAGAATTTTGAAGGCAAGATTGTGCGCCTTACGGATTTTACAGGGAAGCCGCTTGTGATAAATTCGTGGGCCGCATGGTGTCCGTTCTGTCGCAAAGAACTGGTTGATTTTGCAGCGGCGCAAAAGGAATTTGGCGACAAAGTAACAATTATAGCGATTGACCGATCGGAAGCGCTGAATGTGGCGAAAAAATATACAGACGAACTGGGAGTAACCAATGAGCTTATCCTTCTTCTTGATCCATCGGACAACTTTTATCAATCAATTGGAGGTTTTTCGATGCCGGAGACGATTTTTATAGATAAAAATGGGGAGATAATCGAACACAAGCGCGGACCAATGGACGTAAATGAGATGCGCTTAAAAATAGAAAAGATCTTGTAACAAAATATGTATCACCCAAAACCTTATCAGAAATGCGAAATGCCGGAGTTTAGCGGAACTCTTGGCGTTTTGGTGCTGAACGGCTCACTGAAACATAAAAGCGAATCATCAAATACGGAAGAATTAGCCGAATTAGTTATAGAAAACATGAAAAGCCATTCGGAAATCGATTATGAAATCATTAGGCTCGCGGATAAAAATATTCCGGCTGGCCTTGGTTTTAAAGAAAGCGAAGATGACGAGTGGCCGAAGATTGCGGAGAAAATTAAAAAAGCTGATATTGTTTTGTTCGCGTCGCCTATCTGGTGGGGTGGAAGATCAAGTCTTATGCAGCGAATCATTGAACGTATGGATGCGTTCGATGAGGAATATATACATGGCGGCAGAAACACTTTACTCAACAAAGTCGCCGGTATTGTCATAACCGGTAGCGAAGACGGAGCGCAAGCAACCCTTAGCTCCCTTATGAGTATGCTGACATTTATGAATTTCGCTTTGCCGCCGCAATGCGCCGCTTACTGGGTAGGCGAAGTCGGTCAAGATCCGAAAGATGACCGCGAGAGAAGGCTCAAAAATAAAGCGGTTGAAAACATGGCCAAAACCATGGCAAGGAATTTAGTTTTTTATGCCAAATTATTAAAAGATCATCCTATCATTGAAAAATAACATCATGGTTAAAACAATAAAAAATCAAAATAGGGAGCTGTATCAGTGCGAAGAATGCGGCTTGAAATACGAATCTAAAGAAATCGCGGAGAAATGCCAAGCATGGTGCAATGAACATAAAAGCTGCAATCTGGATATTATAAAAAACGCTGTGAAGGATTTATGAGCGTCAATCACACGCAAGTTCAAGAGTTGGAATACAACTACATCACTGACGGCATTTATATCGGCACAAACCAGTGCTGCCAAACGCATTTCGACGAGAAACTAAAGAAAGAAGGTATCATCGCCGACATTTCCTTGGAAGAAGACCGGCTCGACGCGCCCTTCGGCGTTGATTTTTATGTTTGGATTCCTGTAAAAAATCATGCGGCACCCAAACCTGATCAACTTGAATTTGGAGTTTCAGTTCTGGAAAAACTGGTGTTGATGAAAAAGAAAGTATATGTGCATTGCAAAAACGGCCACGGCAGAGCGCCGACGCTCGCCGCCGCCTATCTCATTATAAAAGGAAAAAGTCCGGAAGAAGCTGAAGCATTTATTAAATCAAAACGTCCTTCCATGCATCTTCAAAAAATCCAAAAAACTGTGCTTCAAAAATTTAGTCAAAAAAATAAATGGAATTTTCACTTATCATCCCGGCATTTATAGCCGGCATCCTTACCTTTCTTGCCCCCTGTACGCTTCCTTTGGTGCCGGGGTATTTGGGATTCATCAGTGGCGTTTCGGCAAACGACTTACAAGATCCGAATAAAGCAAAAATTGTGCGAGGAAAAATCTTTTTTAACGGAGTTTTTTATGTAATTGGTTTTAGCTTGGTTTTCATAATTCTCGGAAGCCTTTTTGGACTCGGCGGCGCTGCTCTTTTTAAATACCGGATTTGGCTCTCGCGAATCGGCGGCATTTTTGTGATATTTTTCGGGCTCTTTATGACGGGCATTTTAAAACTTCCGTTTTTGAATTTTGAAAAACATCTCGGGGGCATAAAAGCCTTAAAACCCGGAAACCCTACAAGTTCACTGATTTTCGGAGCGACATTTGCTTTTGGATGGACTCCGTGCGTCGGTCCGATTCTTGGATCAATCCTTACGCTCGCTGCGGCATCGGCAACGGTCGGTCAGGGAGCGTTTCTTCTTTCGGTTTTCTCTCTTGGACTTGCGGTACCGTTCCTTATAATCGCTGCGGGCATAGGTTCTGCATCAAGCTATATCTCAAAACTGAACAAGTATCTCAATGTTGTTTCGATTATCGGAGGTCTTTTTCTTATTTTTCTTGGCATCCTTCTTTTCACAAACAAGCTCGGCGTGTGGATCGCATACTTTTATCAATGGTTCGATTTTACTAACTACGAACGATTGCTTGATTATTTATAATTATGATTAGGACGATAAAACAAAACGAAAAAGAGACACACACACAACCTTTTTAGCCAACCGCGAAGCGCGCCTCTGCGCGCCGAGCGGAAAGGATTCGTCGTTCAAAAATCGGAATCTCTAATCTTGGAGCCACCTCCCGGATTCCTCGCCTGTAAAAGCTATGCTTTAGCATTGTGGGCAGGGAACCGGCGACTTCTTAATTTGAGCCGGAGAGAGGATTTGAACCCCCGACCTTACCCTTACGAAGGGTCTGCTCTACCACTGAGCTACTCCGGCTTGTATTTTTTAATACAGTGCGAGTGGCGGGAATTGAACCCGCGTCCCTTGCTTGGGAAGCAAGTATATTGCCACTATACTACACTCGCAATTTTTAAAACCTCCTTTTTAATTCATTATCCGACCATTTCCATCGTAAAAGATATATAGAAATATTAGCTTCACTCATGGATTTTTCAAGCCATTTCTGGGGATCCCTTTTTTCTTTTTGAAGCTCTTCCATCCAAAGTATCCTACGGGCTTGCGGATATAAAACAAAATTCTTAAAATCCTCAACCGTCCAGCCGTAAAGATCGCCGATGGATTTCTCTAATTTAACGGAGTCCCTTTCGGATATCGTACCATTAACGATTTTATCTTCCGTTTCACTGCTGCTGCCCGCCTTTTTTAGTTCATTTTTGATAAAAGCGTCTTCGATAAGTGAAAGCAGGATCCCCTTTTCAATATCCAAATCGGATGCATTTTCTCTGTTTAAATCTCGAAATCGGACTAAACCTTCCTTATTTTTTTTAAAATTTTCATAAGATAAATTCACGCCCTGCGCCCTCAGGACAGGTAAAGAGTTGCGAACTTTAAAAAAAAGCGCGGTAAGCAATATTAGGCACAATAATGATACAACAAGCTTGCGATTCATCTTATCTGAAAATATTCTTAATATAGTCCCATAATCGCGCGATTGGCGGTTTCGCGGTTTCTTTGTCCTCCAGGGGCTTGTTTTCCACTATAACTAAAACCTTCTCCCCTGGCGCTGTTTTATTAAAGCGTTTTTTTGCCTCTTTTTCCAGGTTATCCGGATCCCCCAAATATTTTATTTTTCCATCAATTCTTTCTTTCTGGGAAAGCAGTTTTTCGTATTCCGCTTCCGTACTTTTTTTGGCTTTGTAAGATTGGTATGCCCTTAAGCCGATATTTAGTGAGGCAACCAATAAGATTAGAACAAAAACTCCGAGTGCCGACAAAAAAATCCTCGAATGAAGAAATCTGTTGATTTTTTTTCGTTCTTGATAAATCTGCATACTTAAACTAAAATTTTCTTATGGCAACCCAACGCCAAAAAAGAAGAAATCAATTCATTTGGACTACTATAACTATTCTAGCTGTTTTATCGATGGTTGTTTACCTCTTTAATCCGGTTTTATAATTATTTTTTTATCATCTGAACAAAAACATCCGGCGGGATTGTAAAGCGCGCCTCTTCCTCAAGGCGTTTTTTCCCCTCTTTCTGCTTTTTCCATAATTTCATTTTTCTCGATCTGTCGCCCCCGTAAAGGTAGCCGGTAACATCTTTGCGCAAAGCTTTCAGCGTCCTTGAAGATAATATCCTTCCCATGGCTTTTGCCTGGATTTTGAGCGAGAAAAGCGCTTGTGGGAGAATTTTATATAATTTTTCCACGGCCCTCTCCGCTTCCTCCTCTACACGTTTCTTGGGAACAATTTTCGAAAATGCTGGGACAATTTCATCAGCAATCAAAATATCAAGCCTCAAAAGATTTCCAGGGCGGTTTTCCAGAAATTCGTAATTTAAGGACGCATAACCCTGCGAGACGCTTTTTAAATCGTCAAAAAAATCCCTCATCAGCTCCCGGAGAGGCATTTGCGCCTCAAGCTTCAAGCGCGATTCGGAAAATTTATGTGTTTCTCCTACTATCGCTTCATGCTCCTGCAAAAGTTTCAGCGCCGGTGAAATTTTTTCAGGCGGAAGAAGAATTTCGAGCTTCAGCCAAGGCTCTTCGACCTCGAGAACCTCCCCCTCGTCCGGAAATTTGTGCGGCGAATATACTTCCATGGTATTTTTTTTAGTCTTGACGGAATAGCGCACGGTCGGCGTGGCTACAATTGTTTTTACCCCAAAATCCCTTCTCAAGCGCTCAACCACTATTTCCAAATGCAGCATCCCCAAAAATCCGCAGCGAAATCCTCTTCCCAAAACTCCTGATGATTCTTCCTCAAAAGAAAGGGAGGCATCTGAAAGTTTCAGCCTCTCGAGCGATCTTCGAAGCTCTTCAAAATCATCCTGCTCTTCCGGGAATAAAGAAGAAAAAACTACGGGCTTTACATCTTTGTAGCCGGGCAAAGGCTCCAAAGACGGGTCAAGGACAGTATCGCCTACCCGCACTATTCTAGCCTCTTTAATACTTGTAACAACGTATCCTATTTCGCCTGCGGAAATTTTTTCAGACAGCTTTAACTCCGGCTTAAAAAACCCCGTCTCGCCGACAATAAAATCCTCGCGGGACGCGAATAAGCGCAAGCGCTCCCCCCTTTTTATTTCTCCGTCAAAAACTCGCACATGGGCGATAACGCCACGATGAAGGGAATAATCGAAATCAAATATTAAGGCCCTTGTTTTCTTGGAAACCGAGTTTCCACTTGGAAACTCGGTTTCCAAGTGTTTCGGGGCAGGAATTTCTTTTATTATTTCGCTAAGTAAATTTTCAACCCCATCTCCCGTCCTCGCAGAAACTTTCAAAATTTTGGAAGATTCCCCTAATAAATTTCTTATTTCCTCCTCCGTTTCCTCCACCCTTGCGTGCGCAAGATCAATTTTATTAATCACCGGGATTATTTTCAGATTTTGCGCCCTCGCCTGTTCCACGGTTGAAAGCGTCTGCGCCTGCACCCCCTGCGTCGCGTCCACAAGCAAAACCGCCCCCTCCACAGCGGCAAGAGCTCTCGAAACTTCATAAGAAAAATCTATGTGCCCGGGGGTATCAATTAAATTTAAAATATAGCCCTTCCACTCCATCCTTACGGGCTGCATTTTTATCGTAATCCCGCGCTCCCGCTCCAGGGGCATCTGATCCAAAAACTGCTCCTTCATTTTCCGCGCTTCCACGGTTTTCGTAACCTCAAGCATCCTATCCGCGAGAGTAGACTTACCGTGGTCAATATGGGCAATTATAGAAAAATTGCGTATTTCAGACATGACTAGAGTTTATATAAAAATTAAGAAATAAAAAAGGTACGAATATTAAAAACGCAAACCGTAAAAATACTTGCGATAGCAAACAAATTTACGATTTATGGCAGCTTCTCCGGTTCGGAGGCGACGACAAATATCATCTTCCAAATCCTATCCCGGAATGCCTCATAGAATTCCGTGAATTCGCGGTTATTGAGCCACATTAATATGGCGCCTGCGAAGGCAAGGCCGAATATTCCCGCAATAAATCCCTGCAGAAAAATTCCTATAAACGTTTCTAAATTTAAGTAGGGGGCTAAAAGATTTAGGCTAACGTAAGAGACAATCCCCAAAACCGCGCTCGCGAGAACCGAATCGCGAAAAGACTTTGCCATAAATGAAAATGATTCTTCTTTATGAAAAATATTTTTGAATGATACGGCCAGAACAAGAAGGTTAATTAAACTCCCCAAGGAAACGGCTAAAGGCAGAACCAGAACCCCTCCCGCCCGAATGTCCCCAACTCTCAATATTTCCAAAAACCACATGCGAAAAATTTCTGAATTATTAAAAAGATTTAGCAGCCACCAAGCGGAAAAAACCGTAACCGCAGAAGATATGATATTAACGAGTACAGGCAAAAAAGTGCGCCCGGCGGCGTAAAAAGCGCGTATATAAAGCATCATTAACCCCTGCGTAAGGATGGATAGCGCTAAAAGGAAAAGCGCCGCCGCGGTGAGTCTTGTATCAAGCCAGGAAAATGCCCCTACTCCTAGAATCACGCGGACAATTTGCGCACGCAAAATAATAAACATAACGGTTACGGGCAAAGACCAGAAAAAAATGTGCCTGAATGCGAGCGAAAAATGGCCCAAGAAATCTTTATTTCCATTTTTTGCGTATGACGATGCGAGAGTCGGGAAAGCTGATACGGAATAAGAAAGCGCAATAACTGAAAGCGGCACGGATTGAAGATTGAAAGCAAAATTCAAAATTGATACCGCACCCGCGCCTAAGGTGCTCGCGAAAGCCGTTATGACACTCATCACAATTTGGTTTAACGAAAGCCCGAGAGTCCTCGGTAATGAAAATTTCAAAAGCCTAATTACATCGTATGAAAATTTAGGCCTGCGGAATTTCAAAGAAAACCCCAAGGAAAAAAGCGTCGGAATTTGTATTGCAAAATGCATAACGGAACCTATTACAACACCCCAGACTATTCCTTCGATCCCCTTTGAAGGAACGAAAAAGATTATGCCGATTATTATTCCCAAATTATAGAAAAGGGGCGAGGCGGCATAGACATAAAACCTGCGGAATGACTGGATTACCGATGACAAAAGGTTCGAAAGCCCGAGAAAAAAGGGAGAAACAAGCAATAGGCGGCTTAAATTCACCACCTGAATTTTTTCTTCTCCGGAAAAACCTGGCGCAAAAAGCGGGACAAGCTCCTTCATAAAAATAAAAGCGAGAGAGACCAGCAAAACCGTGGCAATACTGAAAAATGAAAAAATATTTCCAAAAAATTCTTCGGCATCTTTCCTATCCTCGGAAATTTTTTTGAGAAGTACGGGAATAAGCGCAGTGGAAGCCGCAAAAAAAAGCGTGAGGGTGTAAATAAAGTCGGGTATTCTAAATGAGGCGTAATAAACATCAAGCGATCTTGATGCTCCAAATTCCGAAGCTAGAAGCCTGTCGCGAAAAAGCGAAAGAATATCCGCAAATATTCCAGCCAACGCCAAAACAAGAGCGGTTCTTGTGACGCTTTTAAGCTCACCCCCAAAAAGAGAAAATAATTTTTTAGCCATTATTGCTCGATTGGCGCGCCTTTTCTTTTTTCCGGCAATGGTCCTGGCGGAGAAATGCCCGCGAGGGGTTCCTTTCCTTCTGAAAGATTGGCTACGATTCTCCTGACTTCGCTATTATTAGGGTTGAGTTCGCCTATTTTTTTAAACTCGTCAAGCGCCTTTGGTTTGTCACCCTGTTTGTAATAGATAAGTCCGAGAAAATAACGCGCATTTGAATAATTAGGGGCAATACTAACCGCCCTCTCAAAGACAAACCTTGATTCGTTTAATTTATTTTCCTGATAATACAACAGACCCAACTGGAACAATACGCCTATGTCATTTGGCTGAAGAAAAGCTGTGGTTTCGGCGCTCTTTATTGCCAAATCAATATTCCCGGTTGTTGCCTCAAGTTGGGCAAGAAGAAAATGCGCCTGAGCATAATCATTTTTAAGCCCGATGGCTTTTTTAAGGAAGTCGCGCGCGCGAGGAAGATCATTTTTCAAAATTTCCACCCTCGCCGAAGCAAGAAAAACATCAGGACTTGTCGGTGATTTCTCTGCTGCTTTGACATAAGAATCCTGCGCCCTCTCAACAACGCCCTGAATTTGAAACGGCATAACGGATTCAAAAACTCTGCCTAAGTTAATCCAATTTAATCCGTCAGCTGGATTTAGCTTTACCGCCTCGTCCGCATTTTGAATCGTTTGAGTAAGCGCATTCTGAAATTTTATCCTTATCTCATCAGGATTTCCGCCAGACCCTACAATTTGCTGAAGCTTTAGCATGCCAAGATCAGTAAAACTTCTTAAATAAGCGTCTCTCTTATCGAATTTCAACGCGCGCCTGTACAGATCTTCCGTCTTTTCCAAATTGCCCGCGGCAAGTGCCTTATTTCCTTCTCCAAAAAGAATAGCCGCGTAATATTTTTGGGCCATAATAGAAAACCAAGAAGCGCCGAGAACAATCAGGAGAATTAACACAAGCGCGCCTATAAACCCCGCGCCGGAACGCTCAAATATAAAAATTTCATACTCTTCAATCACGCCCTTTTCCATTGCCAAACCTACAAATAATCCGGTCAAAAGAAACATTGGAAAAATCAAAGAAAAACTTCCCGGATAGATGAAAGAAAAAATCCACAAATATAAAGCCCCGCCAAAAGTAGCTAAAATCAAAAAGGATGAAGCCGCAGAGGATTTTATCAAAGATTTGAATCCGTAATACAAAAACATTCCAAGAAATGCGAGCAGGGCTAACAGGCCTATAAGCCCAGACGTGACAAGGAGCGTAGGAATAAATCCAAAACCGGCGTTAAAACGAGTCTGCCAAAAAGGAGTTGATAAAATGTCCGAGGGGCGGAAATTAAACCAAGCATAGGTAAAGGTATTGGGCCCGTATCCGAAAGCCGCATTCCCTCCAAGAGACTTCGAAGCTGTTATCATCGTAAATTCAAGATTCGGGCGGGCTTCCAAAAAAGTTATTCCGAAATTTTCCAGAAGGTCGGTTACGATACCTCCTGAAAAAATCATTATCAGGGAAAATATCAAAACAGCAAATGAAACTCTAAAAATGCTTTCGGAATTTCTCTTCCGGGAATAATGGTAAGCCAAAAAGATTGTTAGGATCACCGTAAGCACCCACCAGACAAAACTGAAATTCACTAGAATTGAAATAACCAAAGATAGGGCGAAAACAAACCACAGTGCGACTTTCACATAAGATTTGGGGACATATTCCAAGAAAATCGAAGAAAGCAAAAGAATAAGCCCGGAAAATATTCCAAGCTCATTCCAGGATCCGAAAAGATTAAATACTAAATCCTTTCCAAATAGCGCAATTGGCGGGACCCTCAAAATGGTCTGGAAAATCTGGAAGATCGCAAGAACGGCAAAAGAGCCAAAAAGAGCCAAAAATGCCCTAAAAACTTTTTCCTCCGCATCAAAAACTAGAAAACCAATAATCAGCGCCGAAATAAAAATCCCTATAGCGCTTAATGTCCCCGACTCTGAACCCAGACCCAAAAAAGAAACATGCGGAGATACAGAAAGAAGACTCGACACCGCTAAACAGGCAAGAAATGCAAAAAGAAAAATTCCGGCAATTGTTTTTGGAATTTTAACCTTGCCCGACTGTAAAGTTGAAATAAGATAAATAATTCCAGCCAAAAGCAACCCGAAGTAGATTAAATAGCTTTTATTTAAATCAACGGGCAAAATTGTGAGCGGAAGCGCAAAAAAAGAAAAAACGAATATCAACGAATACAGCAGCCATTCTGACGCCTTTGATCCTAGCCCTGTAACGTAAGCAACTTGTTCACGAAATCCATCCGCCATAAAATTTCCTTACCAATTAACTAATGATATCATAATCCTATAAAATGTCTGCGAGAGAGTATAGTGAATATCTGAAAATACAAGAAGCGGCTTTTTTTCTTGGGGTAAGCAACGCCACAATGCGCCTTTGGGATAAAAATAAAAAATTAGAACCTTCCAGGCATCCAAAAAGTAAATACAGGCTATATAAAATCAGCATTCTTCAGAAGTTTAAAGAAAAAAGAAAAAAGAAATATCACAAGTCAGACAAATAAATCAAAAACCGCTCCTTTAAAGAGCGGGTTTTTGATTTATAGATACGCCTGTAAGCCGAATTCTGTTCACCTTCGCTTTTGCAAAGGATCGGCGATCATTTATCTCGAATCCATCTTGCGATGGAAGCTGAAGCGGCACTTCCCACTCGATATATCGATATTCGAAATTTCGAGCGGGACACGGCCTTGCACCGGGCAGGGTTTTCCACGATATGGCGTTGCCGACATATCGATCCCGCTTTTAGCGGGAACTTTTCACCTTTTATCTCGACTTTATATCAAGATTAGTATTGTCTCTGTGGCACTATTCCCGTCCCGACTTGCATCGGGAGGTGGGCGTTACCCACTGCCTTTTTCATCAACAAGAAGGGATCTTGCCCTCGGCTTGTCGAAGGGTGTTCGGACTTTCCTCTCTAATTTTTTGAATTAGAGCGATCGCCAAGCGTATCAATTCGCATTATATACAAAAAACAGAAATTGTCAAATCTTCTTAGACCTTCTTAAAAAAGCCGGAATTGAATCCCATTCGGAGCTTTCCGGTTCGGAATTTTCCGCTTCTTCCGGGGAATTAGATTTTTCAATTCTGGCAAACTGCGAATCCTGGGAAAAAAGCGAAGCGTTTCTGCCGAAACTGTTAGGAAATCCCGAAGCAATTACCGTTACTTTAACCTGCCCGTTCTTAAGCCTGTCGTCGCGTACCGCTCCGAAAATAATTTTCGCCTCCTTGTCCACATTTTCCGTTATCAGTTTGGCGGCTTCCTGCACTTCCCACATCGAAAGGTCTTCCTTTCCTGAAATCGTAAATAAAACTCCCTTAGCCCCTTCGGCGGAAACTTCAAGCAAAGGCGAATGTATTGCGAGGCGCGCCGCTTCCTGCGCGCGGTTTTTACCCTGGGAAATTCCAATTCCAATTATTGCCGAACCTGAATTGGATAAAACCGTCCTCACGTCCGCAAAATCAACATTTATTATTCCCGGCGTTATGATCAAATCCGCAATTCCTTCCACGGCTTGCCGTAAAACTTCATCACACATCGCAAAAGCCTCCAAAAAAGGAGTGTCTCTTTCGACTATGTTTAAAAGCCGGTCATTGGGGATTACAATCATCGCGTCCACTGCTTTTCGCAAACGCACCAACCCTTCATCCGCAATACTTCTTCTGACATCTCCTTCGAAAGAAAATGGTTTCGTTACAATCGCAATCGTAAGCGCTCCTAAATTTTTTGCCGTCTCCGCAACAATCGGCGCACCTCCCGTACCGGTGCCGCCTCCAAAACCGCACGTTACAAATACCAAGTCAGCGCCCCTGACAAGTTCCTCAATTTCGCGCTTTGATTCCTCCGCAGCCATTCTTCCCAAATCCGGATTCATCCCCGCGCCAAGCCCCCGTGTAACTTCTTTCCCCATATGGAACTTTCTCGTAGCTAGGGAATTGTGAAGATCCTGGGCATCCGTATTAATGGAAATAAAGTCCACTCCCTTTACTTTGGAACGAATCATGTGGTCCACTGCATTCTGTCCGGAACCACCGACTCCGATCACTTTTAGCCTTGCGGCTGTTTCAAATTCTGGCTTAACTTGCGGCATAATATTAAATCGTATACCTAAGAGTAGCCTCCCCAAAAAAACCAGTCAAGGAGGATTTTTGAATTTAATTTTTTATCTATTTTACGCCCAAAACCGTTCTCAAGCGCAAGATTTCTTCTGATATAGCGTGTTCGATTTTGTCCGCGAGTCCGGGAACCCTTACGGCAATTTGGGCCACCGTTTCCTCTAGATCAACTCCTTCATGAAGAGCATTTTGAATTTTGACCGCGTCTTCATCCGAAATATTCGAAACCAAAACGCTTATCAAAACTTCATTGAGCCTCTCATCAACTTTTTTTAAAATCTCCTCCCGGTCGTTCTCCGGAAGTTTTTCGAGATTCAAAGCTTCGGCAAGTTTATTTAGGTTTCTTGGCATTTCTTCTTTCGTTAATAATATCGCGAATCATTCCTAATCTCGGATTATAAGCTTCTAACATTCCATCGATTCTAATAGTTCTTTCGTCTTTCTGACCTGCTTTAACATTTTTGTCCGCCGGAATTGCATCTCTAATATCACTTATCAAACCATCCCTCTCCCCTCTAAGTCTTTGCTCTTCAGTGGAAAGATCGAGATCACTCATGCTTTCATATCTAGCTTTTTGCTCCGATATTTCTTTTACTCTTTTTTCTTCCAGATCTTTTAGCAATTCCTCCGAACTTTTTTCGGGTATTTTTTCTTCGTCTGAATTAATAGGTATCTTAACCGTTTTAGACTTTTTTATTTTTATTTGCTCCCTTTTCTTAGTAGCAATTTCGCCAAAAGAAGCCGTTAATGGCGGGGAATATTCGTTTTTCGTTCCGATATTTATCGCATCCGCAACACCCCTTATCGTTCTTTCCATATCTTTCATTTCTATATCCTTATTTATTTTATTATTTTCGATATTAACGGTCTTAGAGTTATAATCGTTTCCCATTTCAGGATTTCTCAAACCCTCGTCTCCTTCGTATGGCGGCGGCTTTTTAAATTGCTCATCAATCGTCGCTCCCGAGTCGCCAAGCCCATATTGCGAACCGAACGCATCACCCATTCCCCGCCTTAAGGCGCGCGCTCCGTCCTCGTCTTCGATCCTATTCTCAACCTTCAGATCCTTCCCCTCGTTTCCCATATCCGGGCTTCGTGTTTCTTCATCCGGATGAAAGGGGCGCGAAGAAGCCGCTTTTTTAAAATCGCTGAAGAGTTCCCTATTCATTTTTTTCATCTGATTAAAAAAACCTTTTCTAATTTCCGCGTGATTTTTTAAATAGTTCTGCAAGGGCTGCGGTATAGATAGATATATCGGTTTATTTTTTGCATCCTTATTCTTATTAATGACCCATTTTCTTTCCTCCTCCGGAAGCGTTCCATACCACTCAACAACCTCGCCGTAATTTCCCTTCCTCATATAATTTCCGGACGAGTGATCAAGAACATAATATTCTATGTCCCCCGGCATTAATTTATGAATTTTTCCATCCCGCTCGGTTTTCAAATCAATATTTTTTCCTTCAAGATATTCATAAAGCGGGTCTTCTTTTACATTATCCAAATACTCATCGGACTCGCGGACGGTTTTCATGGGCTCGTCGAAGTATGGTTCATCGGATTCAATATCCGATTCTTTCAGATCAATAATCTCTGGTTCCGGTTTTTTCTTTTCCTCTGTTTTTCTAAAACTTTTTACCTTTTCTTTCGCTCCATTATATATTTCTTTAGTTTCTTCTTTGTACGCGTAAACTCCTGCCGCACCGATTCCCGCCCCGTAAACCAAATACTGCTTCCAATTTTGAGATAGCCAGGACTCCGCCGCCGCCTCGACTGCTTTTTTCTCCCCCGCACTTGCGTACGCTATTTCCGGAGGAATACTTTTTACCGCTTCTTTCGCCGCGGCAAGACCCTTTTCCTCTGCCTCCTTTAAAATCGCGCCCGAAAAATCATTTGCGGAGTTATATTTCAGGTCATAATTTGTGACTTCCTCCCACACCCTTTCTCCAATTTTTGAAACGTATTCATTTTTAATGTGTTCCTTCCCGGCGTCAGTTAATAATTTCGCCTTATCAATCGCGGATGAGATTTCTCCTCCGGTTAATTGGAAAGGGTCACCCGGGCGAATAACTTGCCCCCCGAAAAGATTTTTCAGAGAATCTTCGGCGTAAATAAGCTGGCTTTTATCAAGATTTAGATCAATGCCCAATTCCTGTTTTTGCGAAATATAATCGTGTATTAATTTTCTTGAAATGTGCGTAAATCCATCGCCCTTATCCGCAACTGCGGTAAAAGTTTCTCCATCGAGCCCCGCGGCACCCGCAGATTTTACACCCTCGACAGTTTCTCCGTATGAACTATATGCAATCCCCTTCGTATCTTCGCTGATGTTTTCGCCTATGCCGCCTGCAATAGCCTCCTTCGGACCCGCGGAAACATCACTATGAGAGAAATAATCCCCGACAATTCCCGCGACGTAAGCCCCTGCCGCCCCAACCACGGCTCCCTTCAAAGCGCCCTTCGCAACTTTTTTCCATTTATTTGAATCTAGCTTTAATTCTTTTCTAAGACTTTTAAATAAATCCTCCTTTTCTTTGCCCATCTCCGGCAATATTTTTTCCATCCGCCCCAGCTCCAAATATTTTTCAAGTTTTTCCTTGGTACTGGCGTTTTCCGCGCCGAGGCCATCCACAATTTTTTGAAGTTCATTCTGATTTTCTGCAAATTCCCGAATTTTCCTAGACTCCCTAACATAAATCTTGCTACCTTCCCAAATCGCGCCGGCGGAAGCTCCCGCGAGGATGCCGTAGCCAAAAGCACTATTCGCGATCCATCTTACCGCCGATCCCGCCGCCATGCCGCCTAAAAAAGTTCCTATTTTTGATCCAAAAATTTTTTTCTTCTCTAATTTGGCAAGCGCTTCCTCCGGATTAAAATTGAAATTTTTAATTTTTTCTTTGGCGTTTTTTCCGAACGCCAAAAAATCTCTACCAAGTTCTTTCCAAGCCTCTTTTGCCCCTATCCCGAGGCCGCTCTCATCAAAAAAATCTTTAATTTTGCCTTGCGTATTTTTTATTGACGCGAAAAATTTGCCCCACCTACCATCCTTTTTTTCTTCCTCGATCCGAAATTCCGCATCCTCGGCGTTATTTTTTTCTTCTTCGGTCAGCGGTTTAACCTTCTCCGCGGCATGTACCCTTTGTCCTTTTACATCTTCAAAATTATTTGCGTTCGGAGATTCTACTGTCATTAATATTATTAAATCACAAAAATCACCCTAAGTCATTCAAATCCTGTGCAATGCCTTCTTTGATTACGGTCAATTCTTCTTCTGGAACGGAGAGAAGACTTGTAAAAAATTCAAAGCGCTCTTTATCGTCTAAATTCGGGTTTAAAAGCATTTCTGCTATTTTTTCTCTTTCCTCTTCGAAAATAAAAACTCTATAATTTCCGCTCCGAAGATTACCCACTACCGCCCAAAAATAATTTTCATCGTCCGCCGTAATTTCTTCGGATAAAATCGTGCCACCTTCGTCCCTCATCAGGGAAACCGGCCCCGAAACCAATCTTTTTATTAAAAAATTGCCACCAAGATTCTCATCTTTTAAAAAACTCCCCAAATATTTTTCTTCCTTGTCGAATATATATGCTTTCATCAATATAACTTTTTATTAGGATTGCCTAATTTTATTTCGGGAATATTCTGTTTATTTTCTTTATCAAGGTAATCACCAACAAGCTCTCGATCCTTTTTAGGGAGGGCATTTCCGTAGAATAAACTAACTTTTACTATTTCAGCCCAATATTCATTGGTTTTATGCATCAACTCCGCTTTTTTATCCTTATTATTAATTGCCTCCACATATTCGGAAAAGTAGCGATCTTTCGAGGTGACCCTCTCTATTGTTCTTGCAAACAAATCGATCCTGGATGGCATATCGCGTCTTCTATTCACCCAGCTATTCGCATGGCCCATTTCATGATGAAGAGTAGCTATGACTCCAGTTTCGGTCCAATAATTTTTATAATAACTAATTTTAGATCTGTGTTTTTCATTATTGAAATTAAAGTTAGCTATCGGTATTCTTCTTTTGACCCCATACTCTTTTAACATTTCTAAATCTTTATTTATAAAATTTATTTCATCCACGCTTTCAATCCACGAATGGGGGAAATGATTTAATTCCTCCTGGATAGTACGGGGATCAATGCCAATTTTCCCGGCTTCGATGGAATTAATATTTGGAAAATTTAATATCTTATCCTTGAATCTCCCCTTTACTTCTTCATCCTCCCCAGCAGTTCCAAAATAAATATCAAAATTGTCGCGGCCAATTTTTTTTTCGATATATCTCGCTTGTTTTATAGTTTTTTCGATTTTGTTTCTTTCTTTGACATCCATCCCGCCTTCTTTAACAGATTTATCCGCGTTTTTCACATATTCCGTAACGCTCTGCTTTTGCCCTAGCATCCCCTCAACGGCCTCCCTATTAAAACCGATAGTCGCCGGGGATATGAGAGACGAAGCCACATAAATAGAAGAAATTGCCACTGTTCTTGAAATCGCCCTTTTAAACCTTCCTCGAATTGAAGTAATCGCCCCTTCACGTTTTTCTTTTCCGGATGGCTTTTCCGGTGTTACTGGCGTTATATCTCTAGCATTTTCGAAACTCATATCATCTGTAAATGTCTTTTCTATGACCTAATCTCAAAACAAAAATATTATCGCCGGAAACATCAAAAATAATTCTATAATCCCCGATTCGAAAACGGAATTGCCCAAATTGACTGTCTTTGAGCTGTTCGGAATAACGAAGTGGATTTTTTTGAGAAATAAAATATTCGAGTTTTGCGCGAATCTGATCTCTTACCTTACGATCGAGCTTAAGCCAGTCTTTTTTTGCCCGATTCGTAAAAAATACTTTCATCTTTTTATTTATATTTAGTTTTTTTGAAACGTCCCGTTTTAAAGTCGAGTTCAAATAATTTCCCATGTGCTATATCCCGCCTTCCTTCTTTTACGGCCTTCTGAAAAGATAAAGAATTTCGCATTTCCTCTTCTTCCATTAATAGTTCCAATTTTTTCCAATCTTTTAGGGAAACTATAACTACCGGCTCTCCTTTAAAGTGGGTTTTCTCAATTTTTCTATTTAACATTGTGATGTTTCTCGAAGCCATATATCAACTATAGACGAAAAATCCCCCAAAGTCCAACGCGGATTTTTGTCCGCGTCAGAGGGAAATAGAAATCCTCACTCTCAAAACTTATAGACTTATTTTTTTCTCAACAATTCTTTACTTTGTTTATAATCAGAAACGTGTTTCCTAATTTCTTCCGCGCTCACAGAGCCATCTATTACAGATCCGTCCTTATTGACATCATAAACCCCAAAAGACGTAATACCTATAATTTCCGGTTCGCCTTCGCTATCTAATAAGATTAAGGGACCTCCGCTCATTCCCGGTATATTGTCACCCTTTTTAGCAGAAAGGGAGGAGTTATTTTCTTCGCTTGGAGGAATGTCAAATACCTGCAATTTTGAAAATCTCTTATCAGCTTTATGTAAAATCGCGTTCGGCTTAGAACGTTCGGTATAATCAAATAAGCCTCCTGTGATTTTTTCTTTGCGTTCGAATTCTTTTATGGAAACTTCAAATGGAAAGCCGAAAGGATGCCCCACCGAGGCAAGTTTACTTCCGCGCTTTAATTTGCCTACGGATTTTTCCGAAGCGATTTTCAAGGCTTTTGCAGTTTCCCCGCCTATAGTTTTTTCAAAATTCTCCTCCGGCTCCACTATAGCGAGATCATTTGCCTCATCGGAAAAAACCCGTCGTCCTTTAAAATTTTTACCATCGATTGTAAAAAAAGAAAAATCATTTTCGTCGTTCATCGCAACATGATAATTTGTAATGATGACTTTGCGTTCGTCCGCATCAATTATCGCTCCGCTTCCAGCAAATTTATTTCCTTTGAATAAGATAACCGTTCCCTTCATAACTTTCTGTATTCTTTCCATATACCTATGTGCCTCTTTGGGATGACTGTAGATAAACTCCTTTCCTAAAATGATATCCGGCTTCGAAAAATAAGGAACCTCACCATTGGCAGCCTTACTAATCGCCAGCATTCTAACCACATCAGGTAAAATTTTGTAAGTCGTTTCTAGCTGCGGAGAAACTTCCAAACCGCCGCGCTCTTCGAATGCTTTATTCACACGCTTGAATAACTCCATATTTTCATCGTCCAAAATCGTACGTTCAAATTCTCTTGGGTTCGATTGAGCTACTACGTATTCCTCCGTAGTTTCCGGTGCTACCGCTTCTTTTTTTGCCGGTGAGAAAACCGTAATTCCCGCCAAAACCAAAGCAGCTCCTAGGCGTGAAATTTTTTTTAAGAATGAACCATCTTCAGGTTTTTCTAAAATCTGGGCAAACCTTTCCTTTAATTCAATGATCTCTCTCGACTCCGTTTGTGAATTTCTTTCCGGACCAGTTTCTTGTGGTTTTTCTGGATTAAACGCCACTTTCTTCAGTTAAAAATTTATCGATGGCTTCGGCCATCTCCATCAAAGAGATTTCGTCCTTTTTTAATTTCTCTGCCAATTCCTTGGAAAGTTTTCTTGCTTCTTCCTCTTTTTTTAAATTTTTCTTGTCCATAATTATCCTGAATTAATCAAACTCGCCCCTGCATGCCTAATTCTAATCTCCTCCTCCACTT
Organism: Candidatus Giovannonibacteria bacterium; assembly: GCA_016176285.1. GTDB lineage: Bacteria > Patescibacteriota > Minisyncoccia > JACPKW01 > UBA11713 > JACOXM01. The sequence goes on from JACOXM010000002.1 coordinate 66,032, forward strand.
CCTCGCGGGGGCGGGCGTATTTGGAGCGGGAAAGCTGTTTAATATATTGCGCCATTTCGGGGTTGCCGGTTTCGGGGCGGATTGTTTTAAGGTTAAACGGCTTCGAGGTTTGGCCGTCAATTAAAAGTTTCATGTAAGCGTTAAAGTTATCGATATTTAAGAGATCGTAAGAATTAAATACCGGCTCGAATTGTTTTTCCATATATTCCCCGTCGTCGGAGCCGATTCTAAAAGAGCAAATCGAACCTACGTTTCCAAAGACAGCTTTTTTAATATCCTCGTCGAGCTGTCCTATAAATTGATGCACTAGAGTCAGATTCAATTTATACTTTCTCGCCTCGGAAAGAATTGTGGCAATGGATTTTGTGGTCACGTTTTGGAACTCATCAATATATAGATAAAAATCTTTGCGGTCCTCCTCCGCGCTGTCTACGCGGGATAATGCCGCCATCAGAATTTTCCCGACCATTATTAATCCTAGGAGGCTCGCGTTAAGTTCGCCAAGCCGCCCCTTGGATAAATTCAACAAAAGAATTTTTTTCTGGTCCATCGCCTCGCGGACATTGAACGCTGATTTTTCCTGCGCGATAATCGGGCGCATAATTTCGTTCGCGAGGAAAGTATCGAATTTCGAAACCACATAAGGAACCATATTTTGCAAAGATGCTTCGCCCCCCGCCTTCTCCGCGATCTGCTTCCAAAAAGTGTCAACGACGATATTTTTCGAACGCGAAAGCTTATAGTCCCGGTATGCCTTATCCGCGAGCACCCGTTCGATTTCAAGAAGAGTATTTCCGGATTCCGGGTCCTCCATTACAAGCAAAGTCGCGTTTCTGAAATATTGCTCGAACATCGGCCCGCCAGAGACCGACATATTGAAAAGTTTATTGAAAATTTCCAAAAGTTCATTCACTATCATAGTCTTCTGTTCGGGACGCATAGGATCATATTCGAGCATGTTGAGGCCCATCGGATATTGAACATCACCCGGATCAAAATAAATTACATCTTCGGCTCTTTCTTGTGGTATTAATCCCAAAATTTTTTCTATCAACTCTCCGTGCGGATCAATTACCGCAACACCTTCGCCATTTTTAATATCTTGCGCGATCATATTATGCATAAGCGCGGATTTCCCGGTGCCGGTCTGCCCGATGATATAGAAGTGCCGCCTCCGGTCGTCTTTTTTTATGTAAACATTTCCCAGTTCGCCGCGGAAAGAACTATTCCCCAAAAGAACGCCCTCCCTCGGCATATTTACGGGCGGGGTCGCTTCGCGGGCCTTAAGCATCCTAACCTGCGGGGCGGCTTTTTTTGAATAAGGGAAATGATACAAGCTTGAAATTTCCTCCACATTCATAGGCATCGCCTCGCTTTCATCAAAGAATCGGAAAGAAAAATTTTCAGTTAATTTTTTAAGCCCTGCGCCAAAAACATTTTTTATTTTAAAGGCATTCCCCTCGGGAATCGAAAATTGGTAAAACCCGGCTTCGAACTCTTTCATTATCCTGTCAACTTCCTCGTTATTTTCGGCGGAAACTATCAGGCGTACATTTACGTCGAAAGTGATTTTAGAAACTTTTTCCTCAAGAAGCTTCACCAATTCCTCGTCGTAAACGGGGGCATTGGTTTTTTCTTCTGGTTTAGGTTTTTTCTGCTGTTTGAAAACGTCTATCGTGTGCTCCGCGATATTCTTCTCACCCAAAACATCCCGCCTTTTCTTCCCTTCTTTTAACCTTTCTATAACTTTGTGGATGGGCTTCTCTAATTTTTTCCCCGCCGGGCGCAAAACTATCTGCAGCGCCGCACCCTCTCCGAATTCCTTGATTTTTGAAAAAGCGGAAGTGATGGTCTCGACCGGATCGGACTCAATTTTCTGGTAAGTTTTAATGGGAAGAAATTTATTTCTCTCTAACCCCAAAAGTGCCCCGCGAGAAACTCCGTTCGGATGAAAAATATTATAATCCTCCACTTTTTCGATTTTCGCGTCGGGGTAAGCGCCATGAATCTGGCTTTCAAGCAATTTCGCAAATTTCCTTGGAAACGCTACATAAAAAAAGATCTCCGACCCGTCGTTGTGCGCGGCGAGTTCCAGCGCGAAAGAATTGCCCTTGCCGAAAATTTCCCCGAAAATAGTTCCGCTCTTTAAACCCGAAAGTCCCATGAGAAATTTTTCCATATGCGCGATGAAATTTTTCCTGGCTTCCGTTGGATTTTCGTTTTTTTCTTCGCGGTTTTCCGGAAGCGAAACTAAAAAAAGCTGCTCCGAGAGGCTCGAAGAGATCGAATTTATCCGCTTATATCTTAAAAAAACGTATAAAATTAAAAGGATCGGCAGAGCCGCGAAAAACAAAATCGTGAGAAGCAGATAATCAGAACTCATTTATTTCAGTTTTCTCGCGTCCAAAAGCTTTTGATAATATTTATCCGCCAAAGTGTCATGGAATTCGTCCATTAAATGGGGGTTATTAAGAGACCGGGCAACCTTAAAGGCGGAAGCCAGATCTTTTGAAAGCGCCACATTCACGAGCCCTTCGATTATTTCGTGATGCTTTTTTTCCTGTAAATCCGCCGAAGTTTTTTTTGCATCATCGTCGGAAATAGTTGATCTTGCCGGAGGCGGCAGAGTCGTCGCCGTGGGAACTTCTTTAATTACGTCTTTTACAATTTCCCTCTCTTCTTTTGACTCCACGCCGGAAGCCACAAGCTCGCGTTTTTTTGCCTCGAGCCGCTCCTCAAGCCATTTTATATCTTCATGTATTTGTTCCTGTGCCATAGACTTATTTTAACCTATTGTTAAAATTAACGCATGGAAAAAACACCAGGCCCTGAACAGCCACCCACACAGGAGGAGATTATTCAAAAAGAGGCCTTAAGAACTGAAAAAATCTCATCTAACTTATTAAATATAAGCACCGATAGGGAAAAGAATAAATTTTATCCTCTCTTAAATTTAAATTTTGACTTAAAACCATATATAAAAGAAATTATTCCGGAGAAAAAAGGGAATGAAATACAAGGTGAAAGTGAACTAAGGGATGCGCAGAACAAAACTATAAGTCTCATCTTTGAATCTGCCGCGCAGATCGCGATGGATAAAAAATCGCAGATAAAAATAGTTCGAGATGATCCTAATTCTCTAATGGCCTTATACCAAGCAATGAATGTGGGACAAAGATATTATGAAGAACTTAGCCATAGCCGACCGGAAGAAATTAAATCGGTTTTGGAAAACCTACTCATTAAGAGCAAAAGAAAAGAAAAACCAAAGGAAAATGAAATTATAGAATTTTCTAAAATACTTACTAAGGCACAACTATCATTGAGAAAAAGAATAGAAGCTCTGCGCGGATATCAAGGCAGATAAACTTACGGAATCAGCGATCTCAGCCAGGCGGAAATTTTTTGGCGCCACTCCGACGGTTTTTTCGATTCCGGCAGAGATTCCTGATCTAAGCCTATGAGCGCAGCTCCCAGGGCGGAAGACCAAACCGGATCCTGCAATCTGTGCCCGCTTGCCAGCTCTTCACATGTCCCAAGAGTTACAGGAAGCCTTAATGCGTATTTTGAGAATTCTTCAAGCCCCGTGAGCTTGGAAGCACCGCCGGACAAAACCACTCCACCCGGCAAAAGCCCCTGCCGCCCAATTTTTTTCAGGTGATTATCTATAAGCTCGAAGGTGTCTTCAAGCCTCGCTTCAACAATATGCTGAAATTTTTTCTTTGCCTGCGCCGTTTCGTCCGGAAGCTTCATCTCCATTTTAATTTCCTCGGCTTTATCCAGGCTTATTTGAAAGCCAAGCGCGATGTCATTCGTAATGTGCGATCCCCCATACGGGAAAACCGCGACGGAATAAGGCATATTCTCCTCAAAAACTGCTAGATCGGTCGTATCTGACCCGATATCCAAAACAAGCGCTCCCGCTTCCTTCTGCCTCTGCGTGAGTAATGATCTCGCCGCGGCTATCGGACCCGGTATTACGTCATCAATTATTACGCCCGCCTCCTCAACCACAGAAATCATTTCTTTTAGCGGCTTTAACATAGAAGTTATGAATAACACCTCCGCCTCCAAATTTTCTCCCCTGATACCGACGGGGTCCCTGAAGGCCAATTCCGAATCAACGCTATAATTAAGTCCGTATGTATCTAAAATTTCCTTGTTTGATAAATCTTTGGAGGAAGGCTTCGCCTGCGCCAAAACCCTTTCTACGTCATAATGCCCAACCTCCCCGGATGCTTGGGCAATAGCGATACGCGCCCTTACTTTGTTAAAACTTATTGCCGGGGTTCCAAAAGCCAAAAAGGCATGTTTAAAAGGGATCCCGGAGAATCTTTCAACTTCCTCAATTGCCGACTTTAACCTTTTTAATAGAAGCTGTGGGGAATTAACCATCCCTCTCCTAACCCCCTGCGAAGGCACTAGGGAAGCGCCCAAAATATGAATGCCGGAATCAGGCGACTTCCTTTCCGCAGTTAATACTTTAATTCCGTGTGAACCGATATCTAAAACGTGGACTATATTCCTAGGCATAACTTATTCTCTAACACTTCCATTTTTTTTCCATGTGAATACCCCTTTAAATGCAAAAGTCCGTGTATGTAAAGCGCCCAAAGGTGCTTTTTATAACTTCTATTGTATTTTAATAATTCTTTTTTGATAAAATCTGGTTCGAGAACTATCTGGCCATGCCCGGAATCAATATTAAACGACAAAACGTTGGTACTCTTCGGAATATTTCTGTAAATAGTTGAAATCTTTTTCATATAACTGGGGGTTGCAAAAATAAGGTCTAATTCATATTTTTTCCCAAACATTTTACGAAGCGCCTTTTCATACGGCAAAAATGGCGTCTTCGCCCTCGTCATTCTTACAAAAGTTAACACTAGTTTATAAGGAGCTTTTTTAACAATGTGGAAATTCTGTCGCCGGAAGCCTTTCCCTTCAATATCGGCATTGATGACTTCATAACTTTTCCAAAATCTTTTTCTCCGGAAGCTCCTGTTTCCCGTATACCCTCTTTTAAAATCCTTTCGAGCTCCGCATCGGAAATTTCAGCCGGGAGATAAGCTTGAATGATTTTAAGCTCGTCATTTTCTTTATCCGCAAGATCATCCCTTCCTGCCTTATGAAATTCTTGGGCGGCATCCTTTCTCTTTTTTGCCTCACCCTTTAAAACTTCGGCAGTCTCTTCATCGGAAAGGCCAGTCTCCTTTTTTAGGAGCTGGATCGCTTTGTTATGGATGGCATTTTGCGACATCCGCAGAGTTGATACCTTGAGAGATTCCCCGGCCTTCAGCGCCGATTTCAAATCATCTTCAATTTTCTGGGAAAGCTCTCCTGGCATATTATTCAATTTTACCTAATTTCCTCTGCTTCTCCATGTCTTTCTGCCAAGCCATCCGCCTTAGCGCCTCTTTTTTCTTTTTATAGTTGGACTTGCTTCTCGCCCTGTATTGGCGCGATCTGGCTTCGACTAAAACTTTGGAACGCATTATTTTTTTTGTGAATCTCCGAAGAAGCCCTCCGATTGACTCACTATCCCTTCTTTTAACTTCTACTGCCATAATTATACTTCAATATTATCTGGCTTATCATTCCATCCCCCCAAAAGATGGAGATGGACATGATCAACTACCTGCCCACCCTTTCGACCTACGTTAAAAACTAATTTATAACCTTCTAAATTCCGTGATTTGGCTATTTCTTTCGCCGCCAGAATCATTTCTCCTGGTAAGCGCGGATCGGAAGAATCCAAATTCTCTACAGATGATATATGCTCTTTAGGAATAATTAAAGCATGAAACGGCGCTTTTGGCATTATATCTTTAAAAGCCAAAAGGCCCTCTTTTTCATAAATAATTTCCGCCGGCATTTCTTTATTTGATATTTTACAAAATACGCAATCCATCAGCCGATGATTCCTTTAGTTTTAATTTAAGTCTTTCGATCGCCCTATCGACAGGGAGAGTTTCCTGCATGCCGGAATCCATATCCCGCAAGATTATACTTCCATCCAAAGCTTCCTTCTGTCCAATTATCAAACTGTATAGAACCCCGAGTTTTGAAGCGAGCCGCAGCTGTCCGCGGATTGAATCCTTTGAAAGGGACTGCGCTAAAGGTATTTTTGCTTTTCTTAAATCTTCCATTAAACCAAGCGTCCTTCTTTTAGCCGCCACCCCGAGCTGAATCAAAAAGACCTTAGGTTTTTCCTTTTTTGTAAATTCTTCGCGGCCATTTTCGTCCAACTTTTCCATCAAAACCGAAACAACGCGGTCAAGGCCGATGCCCCCTCCCGCTCCCGGCAAATCTTTTCCGCCTAAAACTTGCGCCAAATAGTCATAGCGCCCGCCCCCAGCCACGGAAAGATTTTTCACCTCTTCAGTACCATCCTCTTTTACGGTTTTTATATTCGCGACAAATTCAAAAACCGTCCGGGTGTAATAATCAAAGCCCCGCACGAGATTGCCATTCAGCCTGTATGGTATTTCAAGCGCGTCCATAAATTCCAAAACCTCCTTGAAATGCGCCTTGCATTCATCGCATACATATTCGAGCATTTGGGGAGCTTTCGCCTTAAATTCCTGGCATACCGCCTCCTTGCAATCAAGGAGCCTCATGGGGTTTTCTTTAAATCTGCGCTTGCAGTCCTTGCAAAGTTTTTCCAAGTGTTTGCGGTAGTAAGATGTAAGTTCTTTTCTCCAGGATCCGCGGCATTCCTTGTCGCCCAATGTGTTTAATTCGAGGCTCGTATCAATTCCCAGTTCTTTGAATATGATGCTGAAAACCCGGATGACAGTTGCCTCCGCCACGGCTAAATCTTCACCCAAAATTTCAACATCGAACTGCCCGAACTCCCTGAACCTTCCCCGCTGGGGAGATTCGTGCCTAAAAAAAGAACCGTTCTCGTAGAGTAAAACCGGTTGCGGGAGTGACTGCATTCCATGTTCAAAATATGCCCGTACAATCGGAACGGTCGCCTCCGGCCTTAAAACAAGTGAATCGCCTCCCCTCGTTTTAAAAGTGTACATTTGTTTTTCAACAACATCAGTCGTGTCTCCAAGTGAAGCCGAAAAAAGTTCCGAGTGTTCAAAATGCGGAGTTTGGATTTCCGAAAAACCGTAATAACGCGCAATTTCTTCCGCTATACCCGAAACTCTTTTCCAAATTTCTAATTCTTCGCCGATCAAATCCCTCGTCCCCCGCGGAGTCTGCAGCAGCTCTTTCTTTACTTTCATAAACTATAATTAAAATTTCCTGGTAAAAAATCAATTCTTGGCGGCGGCCATAATCTTATAAAGGCCCTGCCCACAATTAAGCTCTCGTTCAATATGCCCCATTTTCTGGAATCATGCGAAAATAATCGATTGTCTCCGAGCATGAAATATTCTTTTTCTCCAAGATTAAAAATTCCATCAGGAGTGGTAAGCGCTTCCCTTAAAAAGGGCTCTCTAAGCTCCTCGTCCTTATCTCCTTTTACGAGAAAAATCTTATTATCTTTTATTCTAATCGTCTCTCCGGGAAGCCCGATAACTCTTTTTATAAAAAATTTAGAAGGATCCACCGGGTACCTGAAAACCAATACTTCCCCGCGCTCGGGAGAACGCAAGTTAAGAGTCAATTCATCTATAATCAAATACTCCCCATCCTCAAATGTGGGCTCCATGGATGCCCCTTTTACTAAAAAAGGCTGGGCTACCCAGGTCCTTACAGGAATTATTATGATAGCGGCAACTATGATAAAGCGCAGAAAATCCCTCCAAAAAGAATTTTGAGACATATTTAACAAAAGTAATAAATTTCTTCGAAATAATCAAGAGCCATGATAAAATTCGCTTATGTCTGCTTATTGTATAGTGGGTCTCGGGAATCCAGGAACGGAATATGACGACACTCCGCATAATACGGGGAAGTTTATGGCCGAGCTTTTTTCTAAGAAATACGAGGAGAAAAAGGCTAAAATAATCTTGCCTAGTGTTTTTATGAACCAGTCCGGGAAAGCAGTTAAAGGAATCCCCGCAAAGTGGCTTATTTTACTGCATGACGATATTGATTTGCCTCTTGGGAAATTCAAAATAGTCTTTAATCGCGGCTCAGGCGGGCATAAGGGGGTGGAATCCGTGATCCGCGCGATTGGATCGCAGAAGTTTCTCCGGATAAGGATTGGGATTTGTCCGCCCAAGAAACCTGCCCGCAATGCTACGCATAGCGTTGCAGGCGGGAAACCGAACCACAGGGAACTTATGAAATTCCTCACACATAAATTCAAACCGTCTGAATCGGCCGCGATCAAAAAAATATCCAAAAAAATCCTAGAAGCTCTCGAGACAATCATCACCGAAGGGCCCGAAAAAGCGATGACGCTTTATAATAATAATTAATTATATGAATGGGCCCTCCTAAAACACTCAACGAAATAATAATTTTTGCACCTACCCCGTCTTTTCTGGAACGGGGTGATTTGAGTTTGGATAAAAATTTGGCTGAATATAAAAAACTTCGCGCGCACAATAATTTTTGGCGAAGAAATACTATTTTTATAGAAATAGGAGAAACAAGAAAGCCTTCTGAATTAATCCGCGAATTGTCGGACATGGGCTACGCTCGGCACATGGGGGATTTGCACAAAGGCGAATTTTTTCAGCAGGGCGGACTCATCACCATTTTCCCGATCAATAGCGAAGCGCCAGTAACTATCGAGTTTAATGGAAATATAATTGCGCATATCCGCGAAGCAAAAATAATTCCGCATGAGAAAAAATTACCGAAGATCGCGAAGCACGACTTACAACCAGGCGATTATGTGGTCCATGAAGACCATGGGATTGGCATTTTTAGAGGAAAAGTTAATGGTTATTTGGTGCTCGAGTATGCTCCGGCTAGAATAGGCGGAGACCCAGACAAATTATTGGTTCCGGAAGCAGTTGCGAAAAAAATTTCCCCATATTTAGGGCTTAAAAATCCAAAAATAAATCGGCTAGGCACTCCGCTGTGGTTTGAAACCAGAAAAAAAGCAAAAGAGGACATTATAAAATTTGCGAACGAGCTTTTAGAGCTTTATAAAAAGCGGACAAAAGTTACGCGCCCTGCATACGAGCCGTCGCATTTCGAAAAGGAAATCTGGGACAAATTCGAGTTTGAAGAAACGCCCAGCCAGAAAAACGCAATACGGGATATTTTTAATGACTTGGAAAAAAACGAGCCGATGGAGCGCCTGGTCGTCGGCGACGTGGGATTCGGAAAAACAGAAGTCGCCCTGCGTACGGCTTTGCGGGCGGTTTTAAACGGAAAGCAGGTCGCGATTTTATCCCCCACAACGATTTTAGCCGATCAGCATTCCCAGACTTTTAAAAAAAGACTGGCAGAAGAAGGAATTGAAATCGCGCGCTTGACGCGGCTTGAAGCGAAACCCAAAGCAAAGGAAATCTTGAAAAAAATTTCGGAAGGAAAAATTGATATAGTTATCGGCACCCACAGAATTTTATCCAAGGACATAGACTTTAAAAATTTGGGTCTTTTGGTAATTGATGAAGAACAGCGCTTCGGCGTGCGCCACAAAGAAACGCTTAAGAAAAAATATCCGGAGGTTGATGTTTTATACCTCTCCGCAACGCCCATTCCCAGAACGCTCGCATTCTCGATTTCAAAAATAAGACCTATCTCGCAGATAACCGATCCCCCCGCAGGAAGAATCCCAATTAGTACATTTATCCTTCCGCGAACAGATAAAATAATCGTCGAAGCGATTTCGCAAGAGCTAGGGCGCGGCGGGCAAATTTATTTTCTCTCCCCAAGGATTCACAAAATGCCTTTTATTTTGAAAAAGCTTGAACAGCAATTTCCCAAAGTTAAGAAAGAAATTTTGCACGGGAAAGTCGGCGAGAAGCATCTGGTCGAAACTATGCGCGATTTCCGAGAAGGAAAAATAAAAATTCTGGTATCGACAACAATAATCGAAAACGGCTTGGATATTTCAAGCGTTAATACCTTGATCGTTGAAGATTCGACAAAACTCGGCCTCTCGCAATCACACCAGCTACGAGGCCGCGTCGGCCGCACAAATATTCAGGCATATGCGTATTTTCTCTACCCCTCCCAAAAGTTGACTCCCAAAGCCGAAGATCGCCTCGAGGCATTATTATCTTTTCAAGAACTCGGCGCAGGATTTGAAATCGCTAAGCGCGACCTGGAACTGCGCGGGGCAGGAAACATCCTCGGCCGCGAACAGACCGGAGTTCTCAATAAAATCGGCTGGAATTTGTATTTCCAATATCTTGGAGAGACCCTGGATGAAATGATGGATTAAAACCCGATTTCTTCGTTTACAATAATTGCAAAAATCCTTCCGGGTTCGCCTTCTTTATTTATCACAAGAATTTTATTAACGGCGCTACCGGGAACTCCGTAAGCTTTTTTCGCGCGCTCGCTTTCAAGCGGTAAAGTATGCTCATAAATGCGCTTCATTCCCTCTTCAAAATTTTTTACAATTTTTTGCGCGCCAATTACAAACACCACCTTGCCCGCCGCATACGCGTACGCAGGTAGCTGGCTTCCGGTATTCGACGCAATTAATATTTTTCCGTCTTGGGTAACCGCGTGCACGCTGCCGATCGCCCATTCCGGAGCGGCTCCGAGCGCTTTCATTTTCTTTTTATCGCCGCCGGCATTAAGTTCGCTTCGCACCGAGTTATATTTGCCCGACTCATTAATTTCTTTTGAAATCCCAAAAGTATCAAGAGTTACGGACGTCATCGTCATAACTTCCGCTCCTTCGGGAATAATAGAAAAAACTTCTCGCCTTACCTCCTCCGCGCCCCCAACAAACCGCGCATCAATGCCGTTTGCTTTCAGCGATGCCACGGCTTGCCCGACTTGATCCGCTATATTTAATTTCGTTGCTTCTCCAATTGAATTCATACTTTTTATTTTTATTATTTATCTAATAAATTAGCTCTTTTTTCGCTTACTCATATCGCGCACCAAGCTCTCGAGAAGTTTAAGCGTGTACTCGGTATTAACGCGATAAAAAACCTCCTTACCCGATTTCTCATCAACCACGAGATTGCAGGATTTGAGTGTTTTTAAATGCTGGGAAACCGCGGGCTGGGACATTTTGAGAATTTTAACAAGCTCGCCTACGGTTTTTCGCCCGCGAACAAGCGCCTCGATAATGCGGTATCTCGCCGCATTCCCGATCCCCTTCCCGAATTTTTCTATTTCCCCGCACAGATCAGACATATAAGTATATAAGCATATGATTATATGATACGCAAGTGTTAATAAAAAATGCCGCATTTGCGGCATTTAATAGAGAAGTTAGTTTTCCGCTTTCGGCAATTCCGGGGCCTTGGCTTCTTCGCCGAGGTATGAGAGCGTCATTCGGCGTTCTTTGGGTTCAAAAAGAGTTATCTGGAAAGGATATATCGCGCCCATTTCCATTTTTTCACGCATTTTGTCCGCAGAACCGAATTCAGAAATGTGACAAAGTCCGGAAACGCCGTCCTCTATCGCTACGAGCGCCCCGTATTTATTGAATCTTAAAACTCTACCCTGCACTATATCCCCCTTGCTGTATTTGGTTCCCGCCTGCACCCACGGATCAGCCTTTAATGCTTTTATGGAAAGCGAAACGCGTCCGGATTCAATTCCAATTATTTTTGCGTTAACTTTATCCCCGATTTTAAACAGCTCGTGCGGATTTTGAACAAGGCTCCAATCAAGTTCAGATAAATGCGAAAGCCCCTCGAGCCCATCCTCCAATTTTATAAAAATTCCAAAATCCACAACTCCAGTCACCTCTCCCTCGATAACTTGTCCAATCGCGTATTTGGAAGCAAGTTCCTTCAAATCCGAACCTTCGGCCCCTTTTTCTGAAAAAATTATTTTATCTTCTTTCGGATCTAGGGCAATGATCGTTACTAAAAGTTTTTGGCCCTCAAGTTTTTTAAGTTCCTGGAAAATTCTGTCCTTGTCGCCGCCCTCAACCCTCGGATAATGGGAAGTCTTTAACTGTGAGGCTGGCAAAAATCCTTTCATTTTCTTCCACTGTAAAACGAGCCCTCCCTTGTTTGCCTCGATAACATCGAGTTCCAGAACATCTTTGTTTTTTGCCAATTCCTCCGCTTCAAGCCAAACCAAATCCCTTCCTGCCTCGCGCAAAGAAAGCTCAATGTTGCCGTCTTCATTTTCAGACTGTAAAACTTTCGCCATCACTATGTCGCCCAGTTTCAGGTTTTTTATAATGTCGCGCGCAAAAATATATTCCCGCCCATAAACTATCCCCACTCCTACGGGGCCCATATCAAAAAAAGCCCTAGCGCCCGAGCGCTCCAAAAAGCGAGCTTCAACTAAATCGTCTGGTTTAGGCATAGAAAGCGGGAGTTTTTTCCATAACTCTTCCATGGCCTGGCTTCGTCTTTTCTTCGCTTCTTCTGCCAAAGAAAGCGGGGCATTGACAACCGAATTAGACATAGGAAAAAGTATAAACGCTCTTTAAATATAAGTCAAAGTAGGGTAAAATTTTTGTTATGGTTATCACTTATTACGGGCTCTCCTGCTTTAAAGTTGAATCGGGAAAACTAACCCTGGCGTTTGACCCCCCCTCAAGGGAGTCGGATGTCAAACCCCCGCGATTCAGTGCGGACGTTGTAACTTCGAGCCATAACCACGAAAGGCACAATGGCCTGAAGGAACTCTCGGGCGACCCTTTTTTGATTTCCGGCCCCGGGGAATATGAAACTAAAAATCTCCTAATAACCGGAAGCCCTTCTTTTCACGACAAATCAAACGGAGCAAAAAAAGGCTTAAACACAATTTATACAGTTGAAATGGAAGACATCCGCTTATGCCATTTGGGAGATCTCGGAACAACGGAATTGAGCCCCGAAACACTCGAGGCGATCGGCGAAATCGATATCTTATTTATTCCGACAGGCGGCGGAGACGTTCTTGATCCGGAAGAAGCCGTAAAAGTAATAAATGTCCTGGAACCTAAAATAGTCATCCCCATGCATTACACACTTCCAAAAACTTCCATCAAGGGAGCAAAGGTTGAAGAATTTTTAGAAGAATTGGGGGAGAAGGGGGTAAAAAGCGAGGATAAATTTACAATAAAAAGGAAAGAACTCGTGCAGGACGGCACGAAAGCGGTAGTGCTTAATCCCGTAATAAGCTTATGAGTATTTTTACTAAACTTGAAGAAATTCGCGAGCGGCCGGTGGAAGAAAGGCGTAAAATTCTTTTCATAAGCACTACCATAGTGATGCTTTTCGTTATAGCGCTATGGCTAAGCTTGTTAAAATTTCAATCAAGTCCAAATAACGGCGAAAATAATACGGCGAGGCCTTGGGAGGTCTTAAAAAAAGCATTTAGCTTTCCCAAAAAATAATTATTTAGTATGGCGAAAGAAAAAGACGAAAATAAAAATGAGGACAAAATAATCCAAAGAGCCGCAGTTGAAAAAAGGGATATTGTTCCCGAAATGCGCGAATCTTATTTGGATTATGCCATGTCTGTTATCGTTTCTCGCGCCCTTCCGGACGTAAGGGACGGATTGAAACCCGTACACCGAAGGGTTCTTTATGCTATGCATGAAATGGGCTTGAGCCACAGCGCGAAATTCAGAAAATCCGCGGCAGTTGTCGGAGATACTCTCGGAAAATATCACCCCCACAGCGATACCGCTGTTTACGACACGCTCGTCCGCCTCGCCCAGGATTTTTCCATGAGATATCCCTTAATCGACGGGCAGGGAAACTTCGGCTCGATCGACGGAGACGCCGCCGCAGCCCAGCGATATACCGAGGCAAGAATGACCGAAATAGCAGGAGAACTTTTAAAGGATATAGAAAAGGAAACGGTGGATTTCAGGGACAACTATGACGGAACGAGAAAAGAGCCCGTGGTTCTTCCCGCAGCGCTCCCAAACCTTCTTTTAAACGGAACTCTGGGAATCGCGGTCGGAATGGCCACTAACATCCCTCCCCATAATCTCGGGGAATTGATTGACGCAATCTCCCATTTAATTTCCCATCCGAAAGCGACGACAGAGGATTTGATGGAATTCATAAAAGGGCCGGATTTTCCTACGGGCGGAATAGTTTTTTCAAAACATGATTTGATCCAAGCGTATTCAACTGGCCGCGGATCAGTTCTCACTCGGGGCGAAGCGGAAATAATTGAAAAATCCAAAGGTCAATTTCAGATTTTAATTTCTTCAATTCCTTATCAGGTAAATAAAGCTGAACTTATAACAAAGATGGCAGATCTCGTAAGAGAAAAAAGGATTGAGGGGATAAAAGACATACGGGATGAATCGGATAAAGAAGGTTTAACAATAGCCATTGATTTAAAGCATGACGCGGTTCCCGAAAAAATACTAAACAGTCTTTATAAATTCACTGATCTTGAGCGCGCCTATCATTTCAACATGATCGCGCTGATTGACGGAATCCAGCCACAGGTCCTCTCTGTAAAAAGTATCCTCGAACAATTTATTTCGTGGAGAAAAATAGTTATAGAACGCCGGGCAAAATTTGAGTTAAGAAAGGCGGAAGAGCGTGCGCATATATTGGAAGGGCTTAAAAAGGCGCTCGATCACATAGACGCGGTTATTAAAACAATCAAATCTTCCGCTTCCAAAGAAGATGCACACAAGAATTTAGTCAAAAAATTTGATTTATCCGACAAGCAGGCGGGCGCCATTTTAGAAATGCGCCTATCCACGCTAGCCGGCCTGGAGAGACAAAAAATAGACGATGAGCTAAGGGAAAAACAAAAAATAATAAAAGATTTGAGGGCGCTTCTCAAGGATCCCGCAAAAATAGCCCAGACCGTTAAAGACGAGCTTTTTGAAGAAAAGAAAAAATATGCCGATCCCAGAAAAACAAAAATTGTGGCTTCCCAAGTCAAGACATTTTCAATGGAAGATTTAATTCCGGATAAGGAAACTATAGTTGTTCTCACACAGGACGGTTATATCAAGCGCGTAAATCCGGAAGAATACAAGTCCCAAAAAAGAGGGGGGAAAGGAATAATAGGCCACGAAACAAAGGAAGAAGATATCGTTACAAATTTTCTAACCGGAAATACCCACGACGATCTATTATTTTTTACGTCGAAAGGGAAGGTATTCCAGGCTAAGATGTACGAAATTCCGGAAGGAAAAAGGGTTTCCAAGGGCAAGGCGGTACAAAATTTCCTTCCTGTTTCGCAGGACGAAAAAATAACTTCTATGCTAGCGGTTCCGAAAACGAAGCCTGCCCGTGATGGCGGGAAAGGAGAAATTTTATCTTTAATTATGATTACAAAAGAAGGCATCATAAAAAAAGTGGATTCGAAACACTTCGAAGATGTCAGGAGGTCCGGAATTATCGCAATCCGTCTTCAAAAAGAAGATACTCTCTGCTGGGTTAGGCTCGCGGAAAAGGGTGATCACATTATCCTTACGACAAGAAAGGGACAAGCAATACGCTTCAAAGAATCAGACGCGCGCCAAATGGGACGAGGAGCGCAGGGAGTTAAGGCCATGCGCCTTAAAAAAGGAGATGAGCTCGTCGGCGCGGATGTAATTTCAGGAAAAGAAAAAGATGCATTGATTCTCGTTGTTTCTGAAAATGGTTTTGGAAAAAAGACTAAGGTCAGCGAATATCGGCTCCAGCGTCGCGGAGGGTCCGGAATAAAAACAGCGAAAGTAACCGCGAAAACAGGGAACCTTGTTTCCGCAAAAGTTCTAGATTCGGATTTCGAAGAAGTTATCGCAATTTCAAAAAAGGGACAAGTAATCAGGACGCCCCTTGATGGAATTTCCCAGCTCGGAAGAGCCACGCAAGGGGTACGCATCATGCGTCTTGATGCCAAAGACCAGCTCGCCTCCATCACCTGCCTTTAAGATTCTTCCAAAGATTGTGATAAAATAAAGCCAGGAGGAATTTTCGAAAAACAATGTTTGTCGAGCCAGAATCAATAATAAAAGTCTTGGACGTATTGCCGGGAATGAAAGTCGCGGATTTCGGATCCGGTGCGGGCTTTTATACAATTCCGCTCGCAAAAAAAGTTGGAGCGGCAGGAAAAACTTACGCGATAGACATAAGAAGCGACATGCTTGATATCATTCGCTCGAAAGCCATCGCGGGAAGGCTATTAAATGTTGAGGTCATAAGAGCGGACCTTGAGCAAAAAGAAGGGTCACACATTAAAGATGAGACCGTAGATCTTGTAATAATTTCCAACGTTCTTTTTCAGGTTAACGATAAAAGCAATCTCGCCCGCGAAGCATTTAGGATATTAAAAAAAGAAGGAAGGGTTGTAATGGTAGAATGGGATGAGGAAAAGAAATCTTTCGGCCCTCCCCTCGCTCATAGGATAAACCGGCAGGAAGCGGAAGATATTTTTCTTAAAACCGGGTTTGTTTTTGATAAAGAACTTAACGCCGGGGACAATCATTACGGATTAATATTAAAGAAAAACAAAAAATAAATGAAGATAGGCAAACTCCAAATAATAATTTCCGCAATCGCTCTAGCCGCCGCCTTATTCGCGATTTTGATTTTCGCTGGTGTAATTCCTGGGTTCGGGGGCTTGGGCGCAAATCAATTTTCAAAAATAAGCATGTGGGGTCCGCTTGATAAGAATATCGTCAATAGATATACCGGGGAGTTAAAAAGAAATCCCACAAACATTGAAATTGTTTATACCCAAAAAGATCCTGAAACAATTGAAAACGATTTTGTGGATGCCCTGGCAAACGGAACCGGGCCCGATATTATCCTCCTTCCTTCGAATTTAATTTATAAACATAAAAATAAGCTTGCAAAAGTTCCCGAAAATATAATGAGCGCGAGAAATTTCATAGATATTTTCGCGGATGGAACGGAAATTTTACTTGATACCGATGGAATTACGGGCCTTCCGTTCATGATTGATCCTCTCGTACTTTACTGGAACCGCGACATTTTTAGAAATGAATCTATACCCGCACCGCCAAAAACTTGGGATGAATTCATGATGATTTCCCAAAAACTAACGAAACTTGACCAGTCCGGAAAAATATTGCGCTCAGGCGCGGCCCTTGGCGTTGAATCAAATATAAATAATCTTAAGGATATTATTTCATTATTAGTCCTTGAAACGGGCGCCCCAATCGTCGAGAATAGAACATTTAGAATTAATTTCAGCCCCGATGCGGGGAATTCCGGCCCCGACGGAATGGAATACGCCCTAAGATTTTATTCCGCGTTTTCAAATCCGCAAAAATTTTCCTATTCCTGGACGCGCGCCATGCCCGAAGCCAAAGATGTATTCACAAGAGATTCCCTTGCCATGTATTTCGGCTTCGGTTCGGAAATGCCTCTTCTTAAGGAAGCAAATCCGCATTTGAATTTCGATGTTTACCCCGTCCCGCAAATTCTAAACGGAAAACTCAAGTTAACGAGCGGGAAATTCCTATTCTTGGGCGTCGCAAAACAAACCCGCTCACCTGAAGCAAGTTTTAAGGCAGTGCAAATTCTTTCCGGAAAAAATTTCCTTGAAGAAATATCAAAGGATTTCTACCTTGCTCCGGCGCGGCGCGATCTTTTGGATTACTCCGGAAAAGATCCGGCGCTGGAAACCATCTATGGTGAATCCATAAGGTTTAAAACATGGGTTGACGCCGATCCGGAAAAAACTTTGGATATTTTTCGCCAAATGGTAAAATCTGTCTATATAGGTGAAAAAACAGAAAACCAAGCTTCGAGAGATGCCAAAGCACAACTTGAACTTCTCTATAGATAGTAAATATGCGAGGTTCGCAGTTTTTCTTTTTGTTTTTGTAATTTTTCTCTTTCCCTTTATAACTTCCGCTCATATCGGAGTGCCTGATCAGCTTGTGCCCTGTGGGCGGGCTGGCCAGCCGCCATGCCAGACATGTGATCTATATATACTCGCCCATAACATAATAGATCTGCTTCTCTGGGGAATAGCAACTCCTCTTTTGGTGGTAGCACTCATTGTTGCCGGCGCATTCTGGCTAACTTCAGGCGGATCGGAAGATAGAGTCAGCAAAGGAAGACAAATACTAACTTCGGCAGTTTTGGGATTCATTCTCGCTTTCGGCGCTTGGATAATAATAAACACTATTCTTGACACTCTTGCTTTTAAAAATCCTTTTTACGGCGGCGCTTGGTCGGATACAAGTTTTTGCAAAAAATCTCCGTTTGATTCTACGGGCAGCAGCACGGGGACGATTACCGACGGCGGTAAAACCTCCCTTCTTATTGACGAAGGAGCCTACGTGGATGGCGTTGATACAAGTGGCGCATATTTTCAGGAGCAGCCGAATGAAGCATTGAGCCAAGAGCTCGCAATGACAAAACCTGGATACAATCCTCAATATAACTCTCAAATAGATGCAAAATACGGCGCGATGATAGATGCCGCAGCCGCGAAATATGGAGTGGACCCCGCCTTAATGCGTGCAATTATTCAGGCTGAGTCTAGTGGAAATCCCAATGCAACACATTTGGACAAAGATGGAAAAAGTTCGTATGGACTTTCGCAAATTCGCCCCGACACGGTCAAGCAACTGGACAAAACAGGAAATGCCGGTTTAACAGACATGCAAATCGGCCAAAAATTGTTCGATCCAGCTTACAGTATAGACATGCAAGCAAAATATCTATCTCAGCTTTCTCAAAAATACAGTGACCCAGTTAAAATTGCAGCGGCATATAACGGCGGCCCGGGCGCCAATGATCCAAGCCGAGATTGCCCCGGAATGGTTAAATGGCAATGCCAGTGGGATAATTCCGCTCATACGGTCCCGAACACCGGCTACCAAGTAACGAGAAACTATACGACAAAAGTAACGTCTTTAGCCACATCGCTTCGTAAATAATCCATGCGCGTTTGTGGATAAATAATCCGAATCATTGTATTATAATTAGGAATATAAATTAGAAATATAATAAAGGTCGTAATCCTATTTTACCTGGAAAAATATATGAATCTTAAAAAAAGTTTGCCTTACATTGCCGCGCTTTCTCTCCCATTTTTGGCGTTTGCTCAAAATGTTCCCGGAAGAGCCGGTACGATCGTTGATAATGTCAAAAACCTTTTAAACAGCATAATCCCGATCCTCTTAATAGTCGGAACAATCGTATTCCTGTGGGGTGTCATTATGTTCCTAACAGCGGGGGCTGACGAGGAAAAACGAGCCAATGCCAGATCACTAATGATATACGGCCTCGTTGGGCTTTTCGTGATGGTCGCGGTTTGGGGCATCGTCAACGTGCTTGTTGGATTCACCGGAACAGGCGGCACAGGCATTCCCACATCGCCCGGAGGACTTCCCGGAGTTTAATCTAGGAATTTAAAGCCGAAACTTAATCGTGGTTGCATACGCAAAGACTATTGATCAAATAATCTCTCTGGTTTCGGATCAGATTCTTCGGCCAATCGTAATGTTATTAATAGCGCTTGCCACTGTCCTTTTCTTCTGGGGGGTTATTGAGTTCCTTTGGAACCGTGACAACGAAGAAGAACAGGACAAAGGCAAGCGCCATATGTTATGGGGTATAATTGGATTAGTAATAATGTTTTCAGTAAACGGCATTCTATGGGTTTTAATTGATTTTGTTTCTAGATTTTAATAAATTTTTATGGCAATCACTATTTATAGCATCGTTGACAACGTAACCGCTCTTTTAAATAAGATTATCCCGCTTCTTTTCTTCATTGCGACGATTATTTTCCTTTGGGGAGTAATTTTATATATACTATCAGGCGGGGATGAAGAAAAAAGAAAAGAAGGAAGACAGTACATAGTTTACGGATTAGTCGGACTTTTTGTGATGGTCGCGGTATGGGGCATCGTCAACGTGCTAATAGGCTTTGTTTTCCCTGGCGGGCCTGGTCCCGCCCCCAGTCTTCCTTCTCTCCCGAGATAAATTAAATGCTGAAAGATTCCCTAAAATTTTTGTCCGGGTTTCTCGGCATTATTATATTAAGCCTCGCCATCTTATTTTTTCTGGATTACCTTCTATAAATTTGGAACTTCCAAAAGCAAATGTCGGCAAAATTTTGTCTATTGGCATTGATGGTGCGGTTTATGACCGTTACCCGGTCAAAACGCACGTAGTTACAAGCGAAGATAAAATTTTTGACGTAATAAAAAAGTATGCAGGCCCGTTAATAAAAAGCGGCGATTTTATTTTTATCAGCGAGAGGATAGTCGCGATTTCCCAAGGGCGGGCCTACCCCATAAAAGACATCAACCCCTCCTTTTGGGCGCGCCTTTTTTCGCGGCTCGTACATAAATCCCCTTACGGAATCGGCCTCGCAAGCCCCTGGACGATGGAACTCGCGATCAGAGAGGCCGGACTTTTGAGAATTTTCCTTGGTGCTTTTTTCGCGGCGATTACAAAGCCCTTCGGCATTAAAGGAGTTTTTTATAAAATTGTCGGAAAAAATATCAATGCCATAGACGGCCCGTGCGATTATACGCTCCCCCCATACAACAAATATGCGAAGCTTGGGCCCGCAAATCCGGACAAAGTTGCCCGCGAACTCAAAGAAAATTTAGGAAACGAAGTCGTCATTATTGACGCGAATGATTTAGGCGTTGCCGTTTTAGGAAAATCTAGCAAAGAAATTCCGGACGAATTTTGCAAAAAGGTATTCAAAGACAACCCACTAGGCCAGACCACCGAGCAAACCCCGCTTTGTATAGTGAGAAAAATTTAAAGAAGTTCTATTATTTTATTTTTTAATTCGGCTGACTTTTGCACCAGATTGACTAACTTGATCAATCTTTCATCTTCCCTTAAAAGCTGATTTCCGTATTCCTTGTCCGCTTCATCAAATCCCACTTTTTCACTAGCCTCTCTGAATAATTTATTTAAATTATTACTTTCTTTCACTGCATCTTGCTCAAGGTCATCCAGATCGCTTTCGAAATCCTCTATTTCTCCGACCAAATCTCCCGACAACCTTTCCAATTCTTCCCCTCCTCCCTTCTTCAAACTTAGGAATTTTAATTTTTTATACCTTGTTTCAAAGTCCGCGAATTTCCTTTTTACATTTATCAAATCTACACTTCTTTCGAAATCAATAACTTCAGAATTTGATTCTTTCTTCTTCGGAGCCTCATCCCTATCTCCGTCTTCTTTATTAAAATCTTCGATTTTTATTACTTCGCTCATTGTGCGGCCAGCGAGAATCGAACTCGCATCTGGTCCTTGGCAAGGACCCATTCTGCCATTAAACCATGGCCGCAGATTTAAATTTTAGTATATAAAAGGAGTAAAAATCAAGAAAAAAATAATTACCAGGGCAGCGTAATAATTAGCGAAGCTGTTTTCTTTTTTAGTGGTAATCATTTCCTCCAGGAATTTTAAAGTTCCGGGGACCATAAGGAACCCGAAGATAAGCGCCGCGAAATAATGATAAATAAAAAGCGGACGGCTTATCGCAAAAAATGGAAGATAATTTACAAGAAACGCTCCGAGCAAAAAGTGATTATTTCCGGGACCTCTTACGAAAAAAATAACAGACAAAAGAAGGGAAATAAAAACTCCAGCCCAGGCAGCAAAATTGGGAATTAATTTTATTGCATCAACCCCATTCCCCCAAAGAGTGAATGATTTTTCTCCAAATGGCCAAAAATACGGCATGCTTTGCGCAGGATGGCTCGGAATTGTAGAATGTGCCCGATACATTGCTGCCGAGTATTTTATTATCTCGCTGGGAGGAAAAAAAACCGAGAAAATCAATATATACATAAGAAGTGAGATAAGAATTAAAGGAAATACGAGTTTCAATTTATTTTTATAAAAAAGCAGGATAATTGCAGCAGCCAGGAAACCTAGCCCGCTCCATTTAATAGATATGGAAACACCCATAAATACTCCGGCTAGCATTAAAAATAATAATTTCTGCGATTTTTTCTCGGCATCAATCGCCACTAATGAGAAAAGAAAACCAACAAGACCAAAAAATAAAATATAAATTTCCGGCAGAATCAGCCTCGAATAAGAAATTAGCGCGCCGTCAAAAGCGTATAATAACGGGCTTAAAACCACTAGGGAGTTATTCGGATAAATTTTCTTTGCAATTAAAAATATAATCCCCGCGAGAAGGGAACCTGTAATTACAGTCATTAAACGGAGAGGTATAAAGGGAAAATTCCCAAACGGCGCGCCCGCTTTTACTTCGCGCGGCAAATCATTTGCGAATATTTTTGTAATTTGCGCAAATAATATTCTAAGAAAAGGCGGATGAAGGTCTATATTATTCTCCCCCTCTGAAGTGCGAATCGCAAAATTTGAATAGTGAACTTCATCAAAAACCGGTTCCTGGGGATGTGAAAGATATGGGATTCTTACTAAAAAAGCGAGCAGGATAAACCCGCACGCAATCCATAAATCAGATTTCAAAAAATTAGGAATGAGATTCATTCATCTTTCCCCAGCCCCATTCTCTCCCCTTATTATATTCGATCTTTTTTAAGATTTCTTTTTCTATATCAATATTAAAAATCCCGCAGAGATGCAGAATCCTTTGGATTACATCTCCTAGCTCTTCATTAAATCCATCTTTGCCTTCTATATTTTTATGTCTATACGCTTCGTAAGCTTCGGAGATTTCCGTATGTATCAGCGCTATTTTTTCCCCAACATTAATATCTTCCGGCTTTATTCCGAAGCCTTTTTCTTTTGCTTGCTCCATAACTAACTTAGTTAATTCACCTAAACTCAACTTGTCCATTTTGATAGTATAAAATAAAAAGTTTTTTGTGCCGAGGGGGAGATTTGAACTCCCACGGGTTGCCCCACCAGCTCCTAAGGCTGGCGCGTCTGCCAGTTTCGCCACCTCGGCGCTTGAGTGTTTCCTTTTACCGAAATACAGACACTAATTTACAAAATATCAAATCGAGCGATGTTTTTCAATTAACTGACGCTCGATCTAAGTTTTGCGGTTCGAAATCCTTGTATTGTTCAAACTCCCGGATTTTCGAGTTAAGAATTTTCTCCACTCGCATCCTCGATAAATTTAACGACTGCCATTTTGAAAAAAAAGGAGAGCCAATCTTATTTTGCGCACGCCAATATAAATCATGGGCGAAACTCTTCCCGAGCTCTTCATCTCCCATATTTATAGCGTTAATAATATCCGGCACCGCGTCGTCGGAAAGGCTGTCCAGATACATAAAATCAAGTTTTCCTGTAGCCGCAAACCGCTCGATATTTCGGCGCGCGATAAACGCATCGGGATTTAGAAAATTCATAACAGCCAAAAATGACACGATCAAAATAAAAACTCGAAAAGCAAAAGTGTTTTCTCTTTTGTCTATATAAATTTTATAAAGCAATAAACAAAATATTATAGCCAAGAGAACGATGAATGCATGGCTATACAATCTCAATGTCGTGAATCCATAGGCTTCTTCATACAATGAAAGGCGGGTAAATGCTGAGGCCATGATTAAAATTACTTGCACAACTAACGCGGCGCTTAAAATTTTAAATCCAAGCTCATGGTCCGTCTCTTTCCGAGCAACATACTTTTCAGTGATTAAAAGCAACAGCAAGGAAATAATCGCGACCGCTATTAACTCAAAAAATCCCCGACGGGCATATTCCGCATATGTAAAGCCTTGGGCGGATATGTTGCTCTCGCCGCCAAAAAGATATGCCAGCTGAACGATAATGAAAATAAAAAAAAGAACATTGATTGAGCCGAATAAAATATTACTCTCTATCTGTCCAACGCGATAAACATTATTATTTTTATTTTGATCCGCGGCAATTTTATTTTCTGCTTTTCGAAAAATATAAGAATAGGCTCCGATATAAATGAGTGTTAAAATAAAAATCAACACACACCTAAAAACGGTCTCTGATTCGATATCAATATTAATCAAATCCGAGAGATACTTTTGAAAAATCAAATCCGCCGAAGAAAAAAGCAATAAAAAGATAAATAAAACAGGGATTGTAATTATTATGCCCATGGCAACCTGCGACAGAACTTTTCGATCCTTGTTTACTCCGCAGAAAGATAATAAATCGGATAATGTTAGAAATAATGGGCGGATAAATTTAAATGGAAGTATGAGATTTTTTATATAATCGCCAACCAATAAATTTTTCACTTTCCGGCCAAATGCCGCTTCGGCAATCATAAGCAATAACAGCAAAGAGGCGGCTATGTTAAGAAATATAAGCAAGAAGCTCGCACGCACAAAAACCATTACGCTAAAAAACAAGAGCGGTATTAATAACCAAGCAACATCTTTATTAATTTGTTTCTTTAAAAAATTCGCGATAACAAACAGCCCAGCCGCTATGAAAAAAACATACAACGGAAAAGAAATGCCAGGTACTTTCTCGAAGAAAAAATAATCAAAAAGCAAACCCAGAACCAGCGACACTGCGAGCAAAGATTTAGTCACATATCGCTTGCACAAATTTTATTTCGCTCGATATTGGTGCAGTATTCTTGAATTAGTCCGAACGTACTTCATTCCTCAGTATCTACGACATTTCGCCGGGAAAATACCCCCCGCGAAAATTCGGAAATGCGGCGCCTGCCTGCCGAAGCCTCGGCGCAGGCGGGGAGCCGCACCGCTGACAACCTGCCCGCATTTCTACGCAAAGCGTTGCAGGCGGGTTTC
>JACOXM010000012.1 GCA_016176285.1 Candidatus Giovannonibacteria bacterium
CAGAAGGGTGGGCAATGGTTCAGGGGCGCAACGGGAAGAATGGCAATGGCTCCGGTGAGAGGAGCAAGGCAAGCAGCCGCACCTCTGGCGGAAAAAGTTGCAAGATCGCCCCTTGGAAGAATTCCATTTCTTGGAAGGGGTGCGGCAAATATTGCGGCCTCTGAAAGAAAGGCTGCGGCTGAATATCAAAAATCAATCGAGTCATTAAATTCCGATGAATTGAAAAACCAGTTAGGGAGCCCGCGCATTAATCCGACCAAATCGAAGGGTATAATAAATGAGTTAGTAAAAAGAGGGGATATAAGTTTCAAGGGAGGCCTAACGCCCGACAGACTTCGGGCCGTTCATAGAGAAATGGGTAGGGTCGGAGAAAATACTAGAGATCTTGAAAGATTATGGCCAGAGCTGGCTGTTTCTCAAAGTGTTTCGGACGCACTTAGAAAAGCTCCGGCCACAGACAGATTCAGAGATTTGGATCCAGCGACAGGTCCTTCTGCAATGAAAACCCTACGTGATACTGCGCGGAGAATTAGGCCCGATGATTTAAATAAAATGGATGACTCTGTAGCAGATCAGGCCCACACAATGGATGCGGTAGCTGCAAGTTTATCAGTTGGGAGCGCCCAAGCCGCATTCAACCGTGGCGGAAGAATACACCAAGGAATCAGCGATGCCATAAAGCGTCTTAACCAAGCTCGCACCGGCCATGCCATCGGCGCTGGCCCCCTAACCACAGCCCAACGAACAGAAGTCGCCGCTACTCTTCGTGCGCTTGGAAATAATAGTCTTGCGAACTGGATCGAAAACGCTCCTATCGGCCAGGCGTTTATGTAAATATGCAAACAACACAGGAACAATTAAGACAAAATTACGTGAGACTTCCGCAAGATTTAAAGGATGCACTTTTCAGTATGGAGGCGGCAGACACGATCGGAAAATTAAGAATAAAATACAATCTCAATGAAAAAGGATCTTTACTCGCGGACGAAACCGGACTCGTGATGTTAGGAATTCTCCATCCCCGTGATTTTATTTCTGATCTCGCAGAAAAACTTGGAGTGGACCGCGAAACGGCAAAAAAAATCGCGGACGATGTTAATCAGCAGATTTTTCAGAAGGTCAGGATAAGCTTGAGAAAAATTTACGGCATATCGGACCAAGAGCCGATTACAAAAGAAACGGTTCAAGTGAAACCAAGCGTTCCCGCACCCCCGCCTGCGCCAATAATAAAAATAGCCGAAGACGTTGCAAGTAAAATTCCGGCACCAAAGCCTCCGATGCCTCCTCGTCCACCTGTTCCCCCTCCTCAAGCATCGAATCTGCCGCCGGTTTTACGCGTCCCTCCATCGGCTCCGCCGCGAGAAACCCCAAAAGAAGAACTGCGCCCGCTCGAAATTCGCCCGCTAAAAAGTCCGTTCGATTCCGGAAAACCGTTTACCCCGAAAGTACCGCCCGCCAGCAACGCTTCGCCCGCCCGAAACGCTGCGCATATCGCGGCGGGCGGGCGTAGCGATGCGGACGGGCCCACCATCCCGGTAGCGCCAAAACCAATAGCAGTAACAGCTAAGCCAGAGGGTGTTTCGCATGCACCGCCGCCCCCCGAGAAACTTGTTCCAAAAATAGAACCCAAAAATTTGGAAAAAGACCACGGCCTTTTGGTAATGCCCCAGTCGCCTCCATCGAAAGAGAAAGAAAAAGAGAAGGAAAAAAATTTTGGAGCGCCGCCCCCAGGCATGGCATTTTTAGATAAAAAAATAGAAAAGAAAATAAATGACCCTTACCGTGAAAATATTTAGTTTCATGCAACAATTTCACGTTCCACAATTCATAGAGGTAGAAGACAAGATTTTTTGGTCGCTTACGCTGAAACAGTTTATTTATGTAATCGGCGGCGGCGGAATTGCGTTCATTATGTATGTTTTTCTTAAAGCATATCTTCCGTTTTTTATCATTCTTACGCTCGCCCTGCCGGTGATAGCTTTTTTCCTCGCCCTCGCTTTTTATAAAATCAACGGCCAGCCTTTTATAAAAATCCTTGAGAGCGCCCTTAACCATTATTCCAGGTCCCGCCTTTTTATTTGGAAAAGGATCGAGCGAGAGGAAAAGATCCAGACTTACCAGAAAAAGATAGAAAAAAAAGGAAATGCTTTTTATATGCCGAATACCGCCGGGTCGAAATTGAAAGACATATCCTGGGCATTGGATATCCATGGACGTAAAAATATAGAGCCAGAAACATGAAATCTTCACTTAAAGCGCGGAGCGCGCAAGAATTTGTACCCATAGAGGAAATCCGCGAAGGAATAATCATTCTGAAGAGCGGGGGATTGAGGATGGTGCTAATGGCATCGTCCACAAACTTCGCGCTTAAATCCACTCAGGAGCAGGAAGCGACAATTTATCAGTACCAGAATTTTTTGAATTCTCTTGATTTCACCGTGCAGTTTTCAATCCAGTCAAGAAAGTTAAATATAGCTCCATACCTCGAAACCTTAAAAGAAGTGGAGAAAACCCAAACGAATGAATTATTAAAAATTCAAACGCGCGAATACATAGAGTTCATAAAAAATTTCGTGGAGACTTCGAATATTGTATCAAAGTCTTTCTTCGTTATTGTTCCCTACGAGCCGCCGATATTCGAGAGCCCCAAGGGCGCCGCCGAATCGCTTCTTGGCTTTTTTTCGAGCAACAAAGAAACCGCAAAAAAAATTCCGGACAATAAATTCGAAGAATATAAAATCCAGCTTTTTCAGAGGGTAGACACCGTGGCGCAAGGACTCACAAGCGCGGGGGTGAGAGTCGCGCCCTTAAACACGGAGGAACTAACGGAACTTTATTTCAGCCTTTTTAATCCCGGCGAAGCGGAGAAGGGAAGGGCACCGGAAATTTTATAAAAACATGGCAATCCTTGGATTCGGAAAAAAAGAAAATGAAGAAAAAAATTTAACTCTTCCGGAAAGCCTGCGGGAATCTTCCGCGCTTTCCCTTGAAGATGTTGTTGCTCCGGCGGCGCTTCAAATAGACTCTAATTTTATAAAGCTGGGGGAAAAAGTCGCGCGCACTCTTTTCGTTTTTGCTTATCCAAGATATTTATCAGCAAACTGGTTTTCGCCAGTTATAAATTTAGACAAAGTTTTTGATATTTCTATTTTTATTCACCCGCTCGATACCTCCGCCATTTTGCGACAGCTTGAAAAAAAAGTCGCAGAGGTGCAATCACAGATCCATGACCGGGAAAACCAGGGCTATGTGCGCGATCCCATGCTCGATACCGCGCACCAGGATTTGGAAGAATTGCGGGACAACCTTCAGCAGGCACAGGAAAGACTTTTTTCTTTCGGCCTTTATGTTACGGTATACGCGGACGATCTTGCGGAACTGAATAAAACCGAAATGGAAATCCGATCTATCCTGGAATCCAAATTAATTTATGTAAAACCGGCCCTCTTTCAGCAGGGCGAAGGAATCGAAAGCGTTTTTCCGCTCGGAACGGATAAAATCGAAATAAATACAAAACTCAATTCTTCCCCGATTTCATCGCTCTTCCCATTTATTTCTTTTGACCTTACTTCAAACAAAGGAATACTCTACGGAATTAATCGCCACAACTCGAGCTTAGTTCTCTTTGACCGCTTCTCGCTTGAAAACTATAACTCCGTCGTATTCGCAAAGTCCGGTTCTGGAAAATCATACGCCACAAAACTCGAAATTTTAAGGTCGTTAATGTTCGGCGTTGACGTAATAGTGATCGACCCAGAAAGAGAATACGAATATCTCGCGGAAACTGTAGACGGAAGATATTTTAATATTTCCCTATCTTCGCACCACCACATAAATCCTTTTGATCTTCCTGTCGCAAGGGAAGACGAATCCCCGGCAGACGTGCTTCGCTCAAATATCGTAAACCTCATCGGCCTTTTTAGAATAATGTTCGGGGGGCTTACGCCGGAAGAAGACGCCATTTTGGATAAAGCTATAAGCGAAACTTACGCCTCGAGAGATATAACCATTGAATCCGATTTTTCGAAAATCACGCCCCCTATTCTTTCTGACCTTGAACTTGTCCTCGCGAACATGGAGGGGGGGGAATCCTTAGCGCAAAAACTCCAGAAATATACGCGGGGGACATGGGCAGGATTCATAAACCAGCCGACAAACGTGGATATAAACAAGAAGCTCGTAGTTTTTTCAGTGAGAGATATGGAAGACGAGCTCCGCCCGATAGCAATTTATCTGATAATCCACCACGTTTGGAATACGGTGCGTTCTTCAATAAAAAAACGCTTATTAATAGTAGACGAGGCTTGGTGGTTAATGAAATCTACGGATGGCGCATCATTCCTCTTTGGAATCGCGAAGAGAGCAAGAAAATATTATTTAGGCATTACAACTGTAACACAGGATGTGGGAGACTTCTTGAATTCCGAATATGGCAAAGCAATTATCACGAACTCCTCCCTACAGCTACTTTTAAAACAGGCCCCGGCGACAATTGATTTGCTTAAAGAAACCTTCAATTTAACCGAAGAGGAAAAATTCCTGCTTCTGGAATCGGATGTAGGGGAAGGAATCTTTTTCGCGGGGATGAAACATATAGCCATAAAAGTATTGGCTTCATACACGGAGGATCAGATTATCACCTCCGACCCATCCCAGCTTTTGGCGATTAAAAAGGCTAAAGAAGATTTTCAAAAAAGTAACAGCTAATGGAAAACGCCCAAGAACAAATAGAGATGGGGGAACAAAAGATGCGCCTTGACGCGGCCAGGAGATCCGCTATTGAACCTGTAAAAAACGAGGCGGACAAGCTCGATCAAAAAATAAAGAGAGCACAGGGAGCGATGAATTCGGTTGTTGCCTTAATTTTAGCTTTCTCAAAAGATCTTTTCGATATTGTGGCCGAATATGTGATAACAAAAATTTCGCTTGCAACAGCTATAATTCCTGGCGCGGGTTTATTATTCGCGCCAGCCGTCAATATGTCTTTTCAAATAGCAAAAGCAATCACTGGACTTTTTTTAGCGGGAATACTCTATCTATACTTGTGGCGCATGGAATTGCTTCCTAAATCAGGGAGGGCCTCAAGATATATAATGTTATTATTTGGCCTTGGGGTAGATAATATTCCCGGGATAGGAGACTTTTTCGTAAATACAATAAATGCAATTTATGCGATAATTAATAGATGGGTAGAAGCACAACCCAAAAAAGCTAAACTTAGAAAATTAAGAAAAACAGAAGCAAAAATAGCTAGAAAATATGCAATATAAGCGCTTAATTATAATACCTATCTTAATGCTTTCATTAATAGGAGTGAGGGCTGATGCACAATTCGCTCCGACCTCGACCCTTTTCATAAAAATAACCCCAGATTTTCCGGAGCCTGGGGTTAATGTAACAGCAGAATTAATTTCTTATAATACCGACTTGGATTTGGCTAGTATTACATGGACATTAGATGGGAAAGTCATCCTAACCGGCGCTGGTTCCAAGCAAGTTTCGTTTACAAGCGCATCCATTGGTTCAAAAAATACCCTAAAGGCAGTAGCCATTGATCCCGGCGGCCAAACCTACCAAACCTCGATAATAATACGCCCGGCGCGCGTAACGATGTTGATTGAAGCTAAAAGCCGCGTTCCGGTTTGGTATAAAGGAGCGGCACTGCCTTCTGCGGATGGCCGCGTTTTAGTTACAGCAGTTCCGGAATTTTATTCGGGCGCGTCCAAAATAAATCCGGCTTTATTAATATATGAATGGCGCGTTGATGGAGAAATTAAAAGGGGGCTTTCGGGGAAGGGAAAGCAAAATATTTCTGTTTTGGCGCCGGGGGCTGGAAGTACCCCCAAAGATATTGAAGTAAAAATAAGTTCTTCTGACGGAACAATGAAACAACAAGGTTTTGCTTCTATAAAGCCGTATCCAGTAGAGCTCCTTTTTTACGAAAGAAGTTCTTCGGGATTAATCACTTCCGGCGCTATTAAAACCAAGGTGATATCGCCAGGAACTAAATTCGAAGTTGAGGCCGTTCCCTTTTTCGTAAATTACCAATCATCATCGGATTTAAGTTATTCGTGGAGGCAAAACGGAAATTCCATCTCCCCATTGTCGGGCCGGCCGCAAGCGCTTTCGGTTGAAGCGCTTAGTGGAACGGGGGGCGAGGGCGCACAAATCGATGTAATAATTACAAATGCGAAAAATATTTTTGAAAAAATTTATAATTATTTCGATGTTGAAGTTAAATAAAAAAATAATATTTGCGGGTGCGGTAATCACTCCGGCGGGAGGGCCGCCGAATGATTGGTTGAGCTATGCCCAATTTATTTATCCGTTTATAATCTCGGTTGCAGCGGTGCTAGCGGTAATAATGCTGATAGTCGCGGGCTTAGAAATGATGACGGCTTCCGAAGGGATGCGCTCGGATGCAAAACAAAAAATCCAAAACGCATTATTGGGCCTGCTTCTGGCCGTCGGAGCTTATTTGATTTTAAATACAATAAATCCGGATTTATTGAAATTAAAAATTAATACGAGTGGGTTAAGGATAAATGTGCAAGGCCAAAGCGACTCCGGGGGACCAAATCCCACTAAAAATCCTGCAGCGACATATGCATGTATTTCTGGTTTCTGGGGAACTCCAACGGGATCCTGTTACACAAGTATTTCTGATTGCAATAAACAATGCTCAGGAATGTTAAGCGGTTGTGGCCCCGCCCCCAAACACTGTGGAATTAAATAATATGCAAAATATTTTAACAAAAAAAAATATAATAATAGCACTTGCGGTACTGGTAATTTTTTTCTTTGGCGCCGGAGCTTATTGGTACTACTCAGATAATAATAAGGATAATAAATCCGGGGGAATTTTAGGCCGCTTTTTTCCGGAAGGAGAAAATAAAGAAAATACTTCCGGAGAAAATAATAACAGCAGTGGCGGAAATCCTACCGGCGGGGAAGTAAAAAACACAGAGAGTTTTCAGTTGGTGAAAGAACCCGTTTCCGGTGCAATTTTTATAAAAGCGCCAAAAGGAGGAGTTTCTAAAATAAGATATATCGAAAAAGCAACCGGAGATTTGTATGAGATGGGGGCCAATGGAGAGGACAAAAGTAAAATTGCCGCCACGAATATTCCCTGGGCTTTTGATGTAATTTGGTCCCCGGACGGCAGGCGCGCAATATTAAAAACCGTCTCCGGGGATAAAATGAACGCGACGATCGCGACTTTTTCCGGCTCTTCCGTTAAAACCGCCTTTCTTCCCGAGGGTGCGCGCGACGTAGTTTTTTCGCCGAAAGGGGACAGAATAGCATACGTTCTTCAGAGCGGGGATGACGGAAGTATAATAACTTCGACCGTTGACTTAAAAAATAAAATAACCCGGCTTAAACTAAAATTTTCGTCATGGAAACTTTTCTGGCCGGAGGAAGGAAATATTTACGCCCTCACAAGCCCTTCCGCATTTCTTGACGGCCATTTATATAGAATAAATTTAGCGTCAGGCGCATTTACTAAAATATTAAACCAGAAGGCAGGACTCACGGCGGCCATAAATAGTACGGCTATATTATTCTCCGAAACTGATGCTGGAAATAAAACGATGAATCTATTCCTCTCAAACAACCTGGGAAGTAAAATCGCCCCCCTTCCGATAAAAACCCTGCCCGAAAAATGCATTTGGTCTCCGAAAAAGAAAGAGGTGGCCTACTGCGCAACTCCCGTCGCGCTTCCCACGGCATCTTACCCGGACGACTGGTATAAAGGAAAAATAAATTTTGAAGATACTATAATTAAAATAGATCTCGGCACAAAATCATTCGACTCAATTTTAATACCTCAGCAAGGGGACGCCACAAATCTATTTCTGTCCGATGACGAAACTATTTTATTTTTCATAAACAAAAGTGACTCTTCCCTCTGGAAGATCAAGCTGTAGAATTTAGGATTCCGGCAAAAATGGCTTAATTACCACCTTTCTATTCGGCTCTTCGCCAACGGATTGGGTAATTATATCCGGATACTCCGTCAAAATTGCATGGACGATTCTTCTCTCATAAGAGCTCATCGGCCTTAGTTGAATTTCTTTCTTGAAATATCGGACTCTTTGCGCGGAAAGCCTGGCTAAATCCTTAATTTCTTCCGCTTTTTGTTTTTGGTAATCGTTTACATCAATGGAGTAGGGGACCTCGATCTTCCCGATTTTTGCCTCAACCATTCTCTTTATAAGATGGTTTAGCGACACAAGATTTTCTCCCTTTTCGCCAATCAAAAGTCCGGCTTCGTGTGCCTTAATTTGAAATTGGACATTGTCGGTGGTTTCAAAAATATTAACCTCGCCAAAAATTTCCATTTTCGACAGAAGCTCTGCGATTATTTCTTTAATTTTTTCCTTCTCCTCTCCCATACATAAGCCGCGCTCTACGTCTCACGACGGCTTCATGTAAAGTAGCAAAAAGATTCGAAGATGTCCAATATAATGCGAGCGCTGCAGGGAATTTTATAGAAATGAAAAAGATCAGCGCGGGGAAAATATAAAGAGATTGGATGGCAAATGCCCTTGACATCTCTTCCCTCATACTCGTTCCCTTTTTCGGAATTGTCGGGTTGGCTAATTTCATTTGCGCGAACTGCGAGGCCGCTGCAAGAAAAGCAAACGTCCAGCTCGGCAAAGCTAAATCAACCAATCCCAGAAAATGCGTCTTAATGGGGGAGGGCATCGAAATAAAAGAGTAAAGATTGCCCCCGGACAAAAGTCCCTTCCAAAAAAGCCTGTAAAGCGCGATCAATATCGGCAATTGAATTAATAACAAAAAACAGCCCGATAGGGGGTTCACGCCATGCTCCTTGTAAAGCTCCATAATTTTTTTCCCCTGTTCGTCCGCTTTATCTTTGTGCGTTTCGCGTATTTTATTTATGTGGGGCTCGAGTTCCTTCATTTTTATCTGCGTGAGGAGCGAGCGATGGGTCAGAGGAAAAATAATTATCCTTACTAGAATTGTTAAAATTATTATCGCGATGCCTACATCGTGGTACGGAACAACCCCAGTTAAAAAAGCGAGGGCATTAAAAAGGGGGCGATAAATTATTTCATTGTAAATAAATGGAAAGATATTCATGACTTAAACGGGTCAAACAAATTTTTCTGAAAAGGATGGCATCGAATAATCCTTAAAAAACCCTTCTTTAAGCCGTAAAAAATGCCTCCATGCATTATTGCCTCTTTTGTATATTGGGAACATGACGGCTCAAAAACGCAATATTTTCTTTTTCTAGAAAAAATGCTTTGATCCGGAGAAATAAATTTTTGATAAAAATTAATTATCGCTATAATTATCATATTTTATTAACCAGCGGTGAAATTTCATTATCTATTGTGTTGTAATTGGGGTCTTTTATTCCTTTAGATAATAAAATTATTATATCGTATCCCCTTTTCACTGATTCGAGCCTTTTTCTAAAAACCTCCCTGACAACTCTTTTAATATAATTCCTCTTCGTGGCTTTTTTAACAAGCCTTCCTGAAATAATTATTGCAAATCGGCAGAGGTTAAGATCGTTTTTTATGAACCTAATGGAAAAATGTTCACTATTAATCCTCTTTCCCCCTAAAATACGCTTAAAATCTGCCTCCCTTGAAAGGCGGTGGGGGCGAGGGAGCATGTTCTTATAAAGCTATTCTAGCCCTTTGTTTTCTTCTTCTTTTTCTCATGACCGCCCTTCCTGATGTGGTCTTCTTTCTAGCTAAAAAGCCGTGTGCCCTTCTCCTTTTTCTCTTTTTTGGTTGGTATGTTTGAGACATAAAAAAATTCTAACACAAATTAATATTGTTTCAATATTAACAACAAATCCAGAGTTTACTAACATTCTAGTAATGTTCGGCCGAAGTAGTAAATTTCTGCGTTAAGTATAAGATTATTGTTATATTAAGGTTGCTAACATTTCAAAAATTATGACGAATGAAGAATTGTGGCAAACCGCGTTAAATGAGTTGGAGTTAGCGGTTTCGAAAGCCAATTTTATAACCTGGTTTCAAAATACTTCCATAGCTGATAGGCAAGACGGGGTAATAGTGCTAAATGTCCCTAATGCTTTTGCAAAAGAGTGGCTTGAATATAAATACCATAAATTTATTTTAAAAGCGCTCCGCAACCTTGCGCCGGATATTCGTAACGTAGAGTATATTATTTCTTCGGAATTAACTCCTTTATTGCAAAAAAGGAGGAGGGAGCGCAGTATTGCGCCCCATGAAGAGCAGTTGGAGTTTAAGGAATTCCTGGTTGACCGCGAAACAAACCTAAATCCAAGATATACCTTCGATTCCTTTATAGTAGGGCCATTCAACGAATTAGCTCACGCCGCCTCAACTGCGGTAAGTAAGAACCTCGGGCAAGCATATAACCCTCTTTTTCTCTATGGCGGTGTTGGCTTAGGGAAAACACATTTATTACAATCAGTTGGAAATGAAATAAAAAAATTAAACCCGAGGTTGAGGGTTCTTTATACAACTTCGGAGCGCTTTACGAGCGAACTTGTGAGTTCAATGCAAAACAATGAAGCGAGTTCGTTTAAAGATAAATATCGATCTTACGATTTGCTTATTTTAGACGATATACAATTTGTAGCCGGGAAGGTTAAAACGCAGGAAGAGCTGTTCCATATTTTTAATTCCTTGTATGAAACTGGGAGGCAGATAATTTTTTCATCAGACAAGCCGCCGCACGCTATAAATAACCTTGAAGAGCGGCTAAAAAGCCGGTTCGAGGGAGGGATGGTTGCAGACATAGGCCAGCCGGAATATGAATCAAGGCTCGCAATACTAAAATCAAAGGTGTTGGGCAAGGAAAATTACATCAACCAAGAAATACTTGAGTTTATTGCTTCTAGTGTTCAAAGGAATATAAGAGAGCTTGAGGGTGCCCTAAATACAGTTGTAGCAAAGTCTAAACTTTCAGGAAAAATGCTAAGTATTCCAGAAATAAAAGAGGTTCTTGATAAAAATACCCAGCCAAAAAGGATTGTTACCGCGAACCAGATAATTAAATGTGTTGCTGATTTTTTTGATGTTAATGAAAAAATATTATTTGAAAAGACAAGAAAGAAAGAAATAGTGAAGCCCCGCCAGATTGCAATGTATTTACTGCGCGAGGATTATAACGGCTCTTACCCATATATAGGACAAAGATTCGGCGGAAGAGACCACACAACAGCAATTCACGCGTTTGATAAAATTTCAAAAGAATTAAAAAAGAGTTCACAGCTTGTTGAAGAAGTGAAAAGGATTCGTGAATTATATGAATATAACAATGTAAATTAACTGTTGATAATTTTATCCAGAAAATTTAAAAAATAAAAAAATTTATTTTAAGTAGAAATTATTATCAAGTTATCAACAAAATAATTTTCCATAAAAACTAAATAGCCATTAGAAAATCAAAATAAAAAAACTTCTCCACAATTCTTACAAATAAAAATAATAATATATGAAATTAAATTGTAATAAAAATGAACTTTATAGATTAATTAGTCTTGCGGAAAGAAGCACTAGTAAAAATCCCACACTCCCAACTTTATCATCAGTCTTATTAAAGACGGGTAAGAATCAGTTATCTGTAATCAGCACAAATTTAGAGGTTGGCTTCGAGGGAAATCTTTCCGCGAAAGTGGAAAAAGAGGGAGAGGCTCTCCCCCCGATAAAAACATTAATTTCAATACTCTACTCAATACCCGATGAGGAAATAACATTAGAAAATCAAAATAATAACTTAAAAATCACATCAAAAACATCAACCTCAAAAATTAAATGCCTTTCCGTGGAAGAATTTCCAGTTATCCCGAAAATAAAGAAGGAAAAATTTTTTTCAATTCATCAAGATGACCTTACCCAGGCACTCAAAAACACAATTCCAGCCGCATCACTTACTCACACAAAGCCGGAACTCGCAAGTATTTACATATATTCGCAGGGGAAATTTCCCATTACGTTTGTGGCAACCGACTCCTTTAGGCTTTCAGAACACAAAACTTCTTTGAATTTTCCATCCCTTTCCATTTTACTTCCCCAAAAAAGCGCGCAAGAAATAACCAGAATATTTGAAGATTCCGCGGGGGATATTGATGTAATATTTAATAATAATCAAATTGTTTTTCAAAACCGGAATATTTCATTTCTGTCACGCCTAACCGAGGGAAGCTTCCCCGAATATCAGACAATAATTCCAAAATCTTTCGAAACACAAGTCGTGGTAGAAAAAAACAGCATTTTAGGGTCAACCAGGGCGGCGGGAGTATTTTCATCAAAGCTTTCAGAAATAACTTTAAGCGTTAAGGCTGAAGAAGGGAACTTAATAGTTAAGTCTTCAAGCCCGGATACAGGAGAGTACGAAGCCATAAGCACCGCAAAAATATCCGGACAGGATGTGGAGGCAAATTTCAATTATCACTATCTCCTGGAGGCGCTGCAATTAATTTCAGGGCCAAAGGTTTTTTTAGGCTTTAATGGCGCGCAAAAGGCGGTCTTGGTAAAAGGAATGGATGAAAGCGGATATATTCATTTAGTTATGCCGATGAGGGGGGTCTAATATGGCTTTTATTAAGCTGGAGGGCTATTTAAAAAAATTCTTAGATCTTGCACCAAAAAAAGATTTAAGTCCGCAGGTTTACGAATTTATAAAAAAAACTTTGCCATATGCCGAATTTAACTTGAAGGTTAAAAATAAAACCATATATTTTTATGATCTTAATTTTTCCACAAAGAATGAGATTTTCCTAAGAAGGAATGAAATTTTAAGCGGACTCAAGCAAGCCTTAGGGGTAAATGCCCCCACAAATATTAACTTCCAGAAATTCTAATGTTTTTTTCTATCACAGTCTTGTTTCTAACATTATCATAAATAGTGGCTGAAATTTTTATTTCTTTTCCCGACTCGCCGTTTATATCCATTGAAAATTCAAATGGGGTGGATTTATAGGACCCTATAAATTCGGAATTTTTAAATACATCAATTTGATCAATGGGATAATAACTTTCCGAGTTTATTCTTATTCTGATTCTTGCGCCGCTCGGATAATTATCTTGAGAGGGGACTAAAACTATTTCTCCTCGCGGGGCGAGTTCTGGGAGATGAATATTATCCCTATCAAGAGGTATTGATGCCGCTGTTTCATCGAAATATCCGTGCGATAAAGCCCATTCTCTCACGGAAGCCTCCCAGTTTTTAAATTGAGGATCATTATTCGGATTAGATGGAGCTGGGCCGAGCGGGTTATTTTTATCAACCCAATATAGGATGCTGTGGACCTCCTGAATTACTTTTTTCTCAATAAGCTCCTCTGGAGTGTATTCCGTGGCTAGCTTCCCCGTTAGCTTGTCAATTTTATATTCCTGGTTTCCCTTCCACTCCCCCCTTATAACAGGCTTATCTGTTTCTTGAATTTCCGGAGGAGTAAATTCTTCCACGGGAAGATCTTTAATAACTTCATGCATGGCGGCATTCCATATCGGCGCTACAATTAGCCCCGCAACTTTCTTTACCATTTTTGAGTTATCGTTGTTTCCGGCCCATACGCCCATGACAATATTTGGAGTATATCCAATTATCCACGTATCCCTCGTGTCTTGAGTTGTGCCGGTTTTGACCGCAACCGGTCTCTCTGGAATATACATGGGGGAGTTTTCGGTGAAAGCCGGCGCGCGCGCACTATTATCTACAAGCATGTCATTTATCTGGTTTGCTATATTTGTGTCTAGGGCTTGGGTCCTTTGGTCGTGATATTCTTCGAGAATACTTCCATTGCCATCCTCAATTTTAAGGATTGGCGTATGGGGCGTATAAAATCCGCCGTTAGCGAATGCGCCGTACGCATTCGTCATCTCAAGCAACTTTACCTCCCCGCCTCCAAGGACGAGTGTTAAACCATACCTCTCGGGGTTTGTAAGCGTTGATATCCCTAAATCGCGAGCAGTGCTTATTGAATCTTTCGTTCCAGCCAAGTAAAGAACTTTTACTGCGACGATGTTTACGGATTGCGCGAGGGCGTCTTTAAGCGTCACAGGCCCACGGAATTTGTCATCAAAATTTCCCGGATTGTAGCATTTTTCCGGATCTACGCCCGGGTCAGGAACGCTCCAGGGGGAGCATTGGGTGCTGAATTCGGTCCTGGTGTCGAATAAGACTGTATTGGGCGAATATCCCCTTTTAAACGACGTT
The DNA here is from genome assembly GCA_016176285.1 of Candidatus Giovannonibacteria bacterium. Lineage (GTDB taxonomy): Bacteria > Patescibacteriota > Minisyncoccia > JACPKW01 > UBA11713 > JACOXM01. Next base: position 14,200 of record JACOXM010000012.1, read on the forward strand.
GCGTAAACAAAGGGCTTAAATGAAGATCCGGGCTGCCTTGATCGCAAGGTCATATTTACTTGCGGATCAAATTTACAGTCGATCCCCGGAGCGCATCCCTCCGGCCGCGGATCCATAAAATAATCCCTCGATCCTATCATCACTAAAATCTGCCCGGTTTTCGGGTCGGTTGCAACCAAACCCTCGTTATACGCGCTAAAATTCCTTTCATTCTGTACTGCGGCGTTTTTAATTAGTTCTTCTAATTTCTCCTGCCACTCCCAGTTGAGCGTGGTCGTAACTTTTAGCCCTCCTTTTTCAACGACATCCTCCCCGTATTTTTCAACCAGATATTCTCGAATATACAAAGAGAAGTGAGGCGCCCTTATCCCTCCGATAATTTTACCCGCAAATACAACTTGTTCATTTTTAGACTCTTCATATTGCTCTCTTGATATCATTTTTCCGTCATAGAGCCGGTTTAAAATTATATTTTTTCTGCTCTCTAATTCGTCTCTATGCGATCCGTAAGGGGAATAGCGCGTCGGCGCCTGGAGCATTGAGGCGAGATATGCGCCCTCCGCGATGGTAAGATCCTTGGCTGGTTTGCCGAAATAAGTTTGGCTGGCGGCCTCGATTCCGTAGGCGCTTTGTCCGTAGGGGACCTCATTTAAGTAAAATCCCAATATTTCATCTTTGGAATATCTCAATTCAACTTTCATTGAAAGAATAATTTCTTTTATTTTTCTTGAGAGGGTTTTATCGGGGGTGAGAAAAGTATTTTTAATAAGCTGCTGGGTAATTGTGGACCCGCCCTGCTTAATTTCTCCGGAAAATAAGTTAACAAAAAAAGCTCTTATTATGGATGTTGGGCTTATCCCATAGTGGCTATAGAAATTCTGGTCTTCCATCGCGATTGTGGCGTCTCTCACGTGCTTTGGAATCTGGTCGAGGGGAACGACTGTTCGCTGAACATCTCCGTGAATATCATAAAGAAGGATTTGGCCCGTCCTGTCGTAAATCTTTGTAGATTGAATTATTTTTCGTTGGTCGAGCGATCCGAAGTTTGGGACAGTTGTGGTGGCGAAAATCCAAGCCCCCACAAAAAACAAGAGAAGCGACGCTCCCAGGATAGCTAAAATAAGTTTTCGCTTCTGCTTGCTCCTAATCATGTTTTATTTCTTTATTTATCATAATATATGTATATGGTTAAGGTTTTAGAGAAAGAAATCAAGGAAATACTTAATAGAAATGTTGAAACCGTTATAGAAAAGGGGAGTCTTTTAAAAAAACTCTTATCTGGCAAGAGGCTTCGAATAAAGCTTGGGATAGATCCAACCGGAAAAAAAATCCACATAGGAAGAGCGGTTTTATTAAATAAGCTTAAAGATTTTCAGGATTTGGGGCACAGGGTAGTCCTGATTATCGGTGATTTTACCGCTGAAATAGGCGATCCTTCGGATAAGCTCGAAAAAAGACCCATGCTTACCAAGAAAGATGTACAGGCAAACTTAAAAAACTATTTATCCCAAGTAGGTAAAATTATTGATTTAAAAAAGGCGGAGATACACTACAACTCAAAATGGCTATCGAAATTGAGCTTCGCTGAAATTACAAAAATAGCGGAAATTTTTACAGTTCAGCAGATGCTGGAGAGAAGAAACTTTAAAGAGCGGTTCACGGCGCATAAAGAGATCAGTTTACGCGAACTATTTTACCCGATAATGCAGGGTTATGACTCCGTTATAGTTAAGGCGGACCTGGAAATGGGCGGGACGGACCAACTTTTTAACCTTTTGGCGGGGCGCAAAATACAGGAATTTTACGGAAAGCCGCCGCAGGAAATTCTGATAATTCAAATGCTTGAAGGAACCGACGGGAGGAAAATGTCCACGTCTTGGGGAAATGTAATCAATATAATAGACGAACCAAACGACATGTTCGGCAAGGTAATGTCCATCAGGGATAGCCTGGTTGAAAAATATTTCTTTCTTGCGACGCGAATGGATGAAAAAAACATTAAGTCTGCTCTCGCCATGCCTGCGATTGAAGCCAAGGAAGGGCTGGCGTATGAAATCGTAAAAATATATCACGGGGATGCGGCCGCCAATAAAGCAAGGCAGTTTTTTAAGGAAACTTTTAGGCAGAAAAAATTACCGGAAGAAGTAGACGAGATAAAATTCAACCGTGCGCAAAAGTTATCAGAAGTATTAATTGGGGCGGGCTTGGTTTCGTCTGGTTCTGAATTCAGAAGGCTTTTGCGCCAAGGAGCGATAGAATTTGATAACAAGATTGTGCGGGATCCGAATTTCAAACTCGAAGCTTCGGGGTTTCTGAAGGTCGGAAAAAAGATCTTCGCGAAGTTACTCCCTAAATAAAATCCCCCGCTTAGGCGGGGGATTTTATTTACTCTTCTTCCTCCTCTTCTTCTGTATCAATATCTTTCCACGACTCGGTATTATCCGCAGCGTCGTCTAAGTCGTTTTCATCTTCCCCGTCGTACGAGTCGTAGAAATCGTCTTTCTTTTTTTTCATGGAAAATTTATTTAATTAGTGCGACCTTTATGGCCTCTAAATCTCCTTTGAAAATAACCGTTGGTTAATCTAATTGCAAAGCTCGGCTGTGGATAACGCCGCAGCAGGCAATAGCTATTGCGTCCGACTCATCGTCCAGAAATTTTTCATTAAAATTATTCCCCGCACTTCCCCGATAATAAGCGCGGTTTTGGCATTATTCGAAAAGAAAATTTTTTCGATGCTTATAGCCTCCGGTTTTTCTTCTTTTATTAGTTTTTCAACGAAATCATGGATTTCCAAAAGCCGTTTGTGTTTCTTGTCGTTTTTATCAGTCCTTTTCACGCCAGAGAGAAGATATTTAAATTTATTCGAATCCCTTTCAACCAAAGACCAGCCGAGCCTCTCTATCCCGGGGTCGATCCCCAGAACTTTAATCGCTTGTTTCAGCATTGGAATAGACGTTTTCCGTTTCGTCTTGCTCCGACAAAGCTTCGAGGAGGGATTCGAATTTTTTTGAATCCTCAGGAGAGAGCTTTACTGGAAATTTGGACGCATAGCCTTGCTCGCCCGTGTGGTCAAATGCCCACATTGCTGAACCTCCAACCCCCAATTTTCCTTCGTGTAGGGAGAGGATGTGCTTTACTTCGTTCGTTGTGCGGTTCGCATTGTCGGTAACCGCGGTAATAATTATTGCAGATCCACCGGGGCCGTAAGCTTCGTATGTGACTTCTTTTAAATCAAGTGCTTCTTTTTCACTCGCCCTTTTAATTGCCCGCTCGATATTTTCCTTGGGAAGATTTTCTTTTCGCGCCTCATCTATTGCAGCGGCTAATCTGGAATTGGTTTTTGGGTCCGGGCCCCTTTCCTTCGCGGCAATGGTCAGCATTTTCGAAAGCCTTGAAAATAACTTTCCTTTCTTTGCGTCTGTCGCCGCCTTTTTATGCTTGATCTGCGCCCAGCGCGAATGCCCCGACATAGCTAAACTTTATCCGTTAATTTCGCGTGCTTTAAGATAAGATCGCGCGCGATATGCGGTCTTGGCACTTCATTTATGGAGAAATTTACCTCCCCGGCCGTTTGTATATTGATATTTCCGAAATGGAATATTGTTCCTAGGAAATTAGGAACCTCGATAGTGACATCTTGAACCCGTTCCATGCGGAATTCTGAAACTATATGCCGGAAAAGCCCGGATTGGTTTACATACATTATTCTTTTGTCGGTGATCACAAGCGCGTCCAAGTAGTAATCTATCCAAAACGATAAAGCCAGAAGAAGCGTAATTAAATACCAAATAGAGAGAATAAAATAATAAAGCTGTCCTAATTCCGCCATCGGGTATGTATTTAATATAAAGGGAAGCAATACCCAGGGCGCCACTACGAAAATCACAAGAACAAAAACCGGCATCAAGAGCGCTATCCAATGATGGTGCATTATTAGTACTACTTTTTCTTCGGGATCAAGATTAAGCATATTTAAATATTATTAGATGGAGTTTGGAAAGTTTGGACGGATCTGGCAAACAGCGACCAATCTATTTGGGAGAAAAATATTAATGATAATATCGCGAGAACGACAGAGGCGGAAATATATAAATAAATTACTGCGTTAGAGCTTCTCGAAAAAGAGTAAATATGCAGGTGCCATAAAATTGCTCCGGAAAAAAACGCGTATGAAGCGAGAAATAATAAGAATATTATCCAGGCGATGGTCATGATAAAAATGCGCTTTGTCCGGAGAAGGAGTGTCCTAGGTGCTGATAAGCCCTCCCCGTGGCGACTCTTCCGCGAGGAGTTCTTTCAAGAAATCCCAACTGCATCAAATAAGGCTCGTAAACCTCTTCGATTGTTTCTTTTTCTTCCGAAGTGGCCGCCGCCAAAGTTTGAAGCCCGACGGGTCCGCCTCCAAATTTTGAAATAATTACGTTCAAGATCATCCGGTCTGTTCCCTCGAGCCCCAAAGGATCAATCTCAAGAAGGTCAAGCGCCCTTACTGCCAAGTCCTGGGTTAAGGATTGGGATTTTTCAACTTGGGCGAAGTCCCTGCACCTTTTTAAAAGCCTATTTGCAACACGCGGCGTGAAACGGGAGCGCTTAGCCACTTCTTTGACCGCGCCTTTCTCAATATTTATCCCGAGGATTTTTGCGGAGCGCTCAATAATTTTTTCGATTTCATTTTCGCTGTAAAAATCGAGCCTGAATGTGCCTCCGGAAAACCGGGAACGGAGGGGCGCGGAGAGAAGGGCTATTCTGGTGGTTGCGGCTATTAATGTGAAGGGGGGAAGTTCGAGTTGAATCGTTCTTGCGGATGGGCCTTTGCCGATAATTATATCAAGAGACCTCGATTCAAGCGCGGGATAAAGTATTTCTTCGATTAATTTATTAAGCCTGTGAACTTCATCAATAAAAAGTATATCCCCAGGAGAAAGATTGGTGAGTATGGAGGCAAGGTCTCCAACTTTTTCAATCGCGGGGCCAGAGGTCACTTTTACCTGGGACCTCAATTCTTTAGATATCAAATGGGCGAGGGTTGTTTTTCCAAGACCCGCCGGCCCGTAAAAAAGTAAATGCTCAACGGGTTCATTTCTTTCTTGGGCCGCCTGAATAAGGATTTTTAGGTTTTTTTTAACCATTTCCTGCCCGATATATTCTGCCCAACCCTTAGGCCTTAGGGTTTGGTCAAGGGAGCGGTCGTCTTGTGCAATTTTTGGGTCTGTTATAGCCACTATTGACTTTTTTTATAATATTTGATAAACTAATTCAAATTTGCTAAAGCTAGATTTTGGCCTTGAGCCTCTAAGCGAACATGGAGATTTGCCTTTAGGAAAACCTGGTTGCCTGCTTGTCGGGAATTTACTGGTGTTTCTCCAATGAATTTCTCCGAACTTATACTACCCATAGTATGAGAATCTGCCTAGAGGCTCGTGGCCAGCATCTATTCGCCTACTACTCTTTCTAACTCTGAAAGCGTCGTTATACCAGAGAGTAACTTTAATATTCCGTCCTGTTTCATCGTAAGCATTCCTTGTTCGAGGACTGCTTCTATCAGGGCGGCTTCGGAGGGCTCCGTCAGGATCATTTTTTCAATTTTATCGTCAATCAAAAATCCCTCGAAGACCCCGACCCTGCCCTTAAATCCTGTCCCTCCGCATTTATCACATCCCACCGGCTTAAAAAATTTAACTTTTTTTATGTCCGGGGCCTCAATATTTTTTGGTAATTTTTTAATTTCCGCTTCTATTTTATCTATCTCTTCTTTTGACGCGGCGCTTTCCTCTGTGCAGTTTTTGCAAAGTTTTCTTATAAGCCTCTGCGCAAGCGCCATTTTTATGGCGGGAGCGATGATATTCGGCTTAACCCCCATATCTATCAAGCGGGGAATTGTCCCTACTGCGTCATTTGTGTGGAGGGTTGAAAATACCAAATGCCCCGTGAGGGCGGCATGCATGGCGGTTTCCGCGGTGTCGAAATCTCGGATTTCTCCAACCAATATGACGTTCGGGTCCTGCCTTAAAATTGCACGCAACCCATTAGAAAAGTCATAGCCTTTTTCTGGATCGATCTGTGTTTGGGTGACGCTCTGCAGGTGGTATTCAATCGGGTCCTCGATGGTTATGATTTCGATCCCCGGCGCGTTGATTTTTTTTATGAAAGCATAAAGCGTGGTAGTTTTGCCGGATCCCGTGGGGCCGGTCGTTAGGAGCATCCCGTTTGGCTTAGTCAGCACTTTTCTAATTTGCTCCATGAGATACGGATGTATTCCCAAATCTTCAAGCGCTAATGATATCGTTTTCGGGTGAAGTATGCGGAGCGTAACCGCCTCGCCATAAGGTCCTGGGAGGGTTGCTGTTCTTATTTCAACATCGGCTTCGTCCGTTCTTATAGTGAATCTTCCGTCTTGCGCTTTGTCTTTAATGTTTAATTTTAGTTCCGAAAGGAGTTTAATCCTTGAGAGCAAAAGGCCGAAAATTTTCGGCGAGAACGGAGTTATCTCCTGCAAAACGCCATCAAGCCTTAATCTCAGCTCGACATTTTTTTCTCCCGGCTCGATATGTATGTCGGAAGCTTCGAGCGTTAACGCCCCCGCTAAAATCATTTCCAAAATTTCCGAAATTTTTCGCGATTCGCTTATAGTCCCTGCTTCGGCGAGGAGTGTTTTTAGGGCGCTGACACTTTTTGCTTTTTCCCCAAATTCTAGAATCCTTTGCTGGGAAATATCCACGACGGAAGCTTTTACCGCCTCGAATGCCGGGATTTCGGCATATCGGGAGAGCGCCTTCTCAAGGCTCTGTGAAGAGACTAGAAAAATTTCGAGTTCGTATTTTTTGGCCTTTAATTCCTCGATGACTTGCTTCGCCCTTAATTGTTCGGGATTATTTAGGGCGACGGAAATTTTTTTGCCTACGGATTGGAAAACCACTATCCTGCCCTCCCTCGCGTCGCCTTCGGGAACAAGTTTTAAAGAATCCAAGTCTATTGTTATAGAGGACATGTCGAGGTAAGTAAGCGAAAGTTTTTGCGCCATTATCTGAGCAAGCTCCTCCGCTTCCTTGTGTCTTAATTCATCGAATTTGCTTTTCTGTTTTGCCTCATCAAATTTAGTCATATTACGTAATTCTACCTTATTTTTAAGCTATTTCGAGGGGAAAGTAGTAAAGCTTGATTTTTTTAATACTTCGTGATATAATACTGCCAAATCTAGAAAGGAGGTGCTCCATGAAACGAGCACTCGCAAGTTTTTTGGTAATTAGTTTTTGTTTTGCGGTTTCGCCGAGGATTTCCGCGGCGGATGATAAGGGCACAAACCCGGCGAACGTCGGCATCGTTGCCGGGTTACTGACTGCCGTAATTGGGATCGTTTCATTGGGGAGTTATTTCACAAGCAGTAAGCGTGAAGAAACAAACCAGCTCGCGGTTACGGAAGGAAACAAGACCGCGAGGAAACAAATCGACGCCAATGTGACCGTCGGCGCGCTCAATTCCGGTGTAACATCGGGGACAATTGATTACGGCGACGTGCAGACGCAGGACGGCGATGTTGTTTCGCGATTGGATGTTAAAAACATCCGTCGCGATGTACCTACGGCGCAGACAGCTTATGCGCCGCCTGCAGCAGGGAAGTCTCCGAGCATTTGGGAGGAGAATATCCCATCTGCGCCGACCCCGTCTTACGGTCCGCGCCCGCGAACCGGCCGCGCTGCCGATTGCCAAGGGCTCCCACCCTCGGCATACCGGAACTGTATGGCCAATTTGCGCCAATAAGGAGGTGACACATGAAGACAATAATTTTTCTTTTTTCGTTCATGGTCACACCTGGCACAGCGTTTGCCCAAGTGGATTTCTGCCGGCATCACTATTACTCGGAAGAGTGCAGAATCCGTCGCGGCGAGTACTTCCGAGATCAGGGGAAGTGCATATCAAGCAGTCAAACTGACTCACGCCTCGTCCCATTTCAGAAGAGCACCCACATAGGTTTTCACTTATGGCCGCGGTGCTCTTTTTTTGTTTTGTTCAAAAACCTCATTTATGGGGGCATGTAGTATGCAGACGATCGTCTCCATACTTTGCGGTAAATAATTTAGGGCTTATTATATAAATATGCGGTATGGCAAATTGACTGGAAAAATTTTATCCTTATTGGCTAATGGATTACTCCTGGGCTATACTCATTCGAAAAATAATCAAAAGGAAATTTTGGAAGAGTGTGATAAGATCTGGCTTTCTATTGATAAAAAAGAATTATTTCAAGCTTTAAGAATTCTTAAGTTGAATGGATTTTTGGATGTGGTCGAGGATAACAAGGGAAATAAAAAAGCTATTTTAACTCCCAGGGGAAAGGAGCGGGGTATGTACTTTAATCTAGATAGCCTTTCAATAAAAAAACCTAAAAAATGGGATAAAAAATGGAGAGTTGTCGTATTTGATATTCCAGAGGAGAGGAGGAAAATAAGAAATGCCTTGAGAACGAGATTAAAAAATTTGGGGTTCCATGAAATGCAAAGAAGTGTGTTTGTTTTTCCTTATGCTTGCGATGATGAGATAAATATACTCGTAAATGTGTATGGCCTTAAAGAATGTGTGCGTCTAGCTGAGGCAACATTTTTCTATGATCAGGATATTAGGAAAAGATTTAAAATATGAAATAATCATTGAGTGTGTAGTATGCAGACGATCGTCGCTATACTACTAAACTGTCAAAAAGAAAACAGATAATATTTGTGATAAGCTGAATTAATGAAGGAAGTTTTAAAAGCCATTACAAAAAATCCAGAAGAGACGAAGAAATTCGCAAGGGTTTTGGCGGAGGAAATCGTAAAAACCAAACCTGGAAAGGGCGCGGTCGTGATCGGCCTGGAAGGGGAGTTAGGCGCGGGGAAAACAACTTTTGCAAAAGGATTCGCGAGAGGGCTTGGCATCAAAGAGGAAATGAAAAGCCCGACTTTTATATTAATGCGCGTCTTTAGGAAAAAGAACAGAAATTTTTTTCATATTGACGCTTATCGAGACCAGCTTGATTTCAGGGAATTTCTGAAGAGCAATAAAAATATTTTGCTCGTTGAGTGGTCTAATAAAGTAAAAAAATTTCTGCCAAAAAATTATTTTTTATTTAAACTACGCCATGCGGGCAGTGATAGACGCGAAATAAAACTTTATGCCTAAAAAAAATGAAAGACTGGTTCTCCTCGACATGCACGCGATTTTGCACCGCGCCTTTCACGCGCTTCCCGCATTTTCTTCTCCGAAAGGTGAGCCCACCGGCGCGCTTTACGGCTTTACGACTTTTCTTTTAAAAGTATTCAGAGAATTAAAGCCTGACTATCTCGCGGCGGCGTACGATCTTCCCGCGCCGACATTCAGGCACGCCGCATACGACAAATATAAAATTCAGCGGCCGGAGATGGATTCCAGCTTGGCGGTGCAGATAAAGCGCTCGAAAGATATTTTGGAAGTTTTTGGGATAAAATTTTTTGAAAATCCGAAGTTCGAAGCGGACGATGTGTTGGGAACTTTCGCCGATAAAACGAAATCATTTAATAATTTGGAAGTAATGGTTGCCTCGGGCGACCTGGACACCCTGCAGTTGGCGGAGGGGGAACGGGTAAAAGTTTTTACTTTAAGAAAGGGAATAAACGACACGGTTATTTATGACGAAAAAAAAGTAAAAGAAAGGTACGGCTTTGGGCCGAAGCTCTTGGCGGATTATAAGGGGCTCCGCGGGGACCCCTCCGATAATATCCCGGGGGTGCCGGGCATAGGAGAAAAGAGCGCCTCGGAGCTTATTATAAAATTCGGAAATCTCGAAAAAATTTTTAAAGCAGTAAAAAAAGACCGGGCAGGCGTTATTAAAGCAGGAACAAGGGAAAGAATCGTAAAACTTTTGGAGGAGCACGAGGAAGAGGCTTTTTTTTCGAGGGAGCTGGGTTCAATAAGGAGAGACGTCCCAATAGAGCTTGATTTAGAAAAACTTCGGTGGCGGGATGGATCAAAAAAAGAAAAAATCGCGGCACTTTTTAAGGGGCTTGGTTTTTTATCCCTTTTGTCGCGCATCCCTGCCGAAAGTTCGGATATTCCCGCAAGCAAGCCGCCTTCGTTATTTGATATATCGGAAGAAAATTCGGATTTTCTTGCGAGAGAAGAAAAAATTTTTTGGCATCAATCCGATGGGAAACTTTATGCATCTTCTTCGGCCGGGAAAATTTTTGCCTTCGAATTTACGGACAAAAAACTTATCGAAGTATTTAGTGGCGAGAAAAAAGTGCATTACTTTTTTGACGCGAAGAAAATTTTGCATTTTCTAAAATCTCTCGAAATCTCGCCCAAGGTTTATTTTGATATAAAAGTTGCGGCCTGGCTTTCGAGGCCGGCACTGCAGAACCCGAGCTTAGAGACGACGATCCATTCCTTTATGCCGAGGGAGGTTATTGATAAGGGCGAGATTTTAAAATCAGTAGGACTCCTTCCCGAGCTCGCCCGTATTTTGGAAAAAGAATTGAATGATAAAAAACTTTTAAGGGTATGGGAAGAAATTGAGCTTCCGTTAGTACCCGTTCTATTGCGCATGGAGGGGGAGGGAATATTGGTGGATACCAAAATGCTTGAAGGATTGTCCCGCGAATTTGAGAAAGAAATAATTTCTTTTCAGAAAAAAATCTGGGAAATATGCGGCACGGAATTTAATATTAATTCTCCGAAACAATTGTCCGAGGTGCTTTTTGGGAAGATGGGGCTTACGGTTAAGGGGCTAAAAAAGACCGGGACCGGAGCCAAATCAACGCGCGAGTCGGAGCTCCTGAAATTAAAAGGCATACATCCGGTTATTGCCCAGCTGCTTTCTTTCCGCGAGTTATCCAAGCTTAAGTCGACGTACCTCGATACGCTTCCAAAGATGGCAGATGCTTCAGGCAGAGTCCACACGACTTATGATCAAACCGGAGCGGCAACCGGGCGACTTTCTTCGTCCAGCCCCAATTTACAAAATATTCCAATACGTTCGGAGGCTGGGAAGGAAATCCGAAAAGCTTTTTTGGCGCGCCCGGGATTTGAGCTTCTCGCTTTTGATTACTCCCAAATCGAATTGCGCATCGCCGCGATTTTGTCGAAAGATAAAAAAGTTATTAAAGCTTTTCGCGAAGGCAAAGATATTCACGCGATCACGGCCGCAGAAGTCTTTAATGTGCCGGAAAATAAAGTTACTGACAATATGCGAAGAGAGGCGAAAGTCATAAATTTCGGAATTCTGTACGGAATGGGGATTAATGCGCTCTCGCAGGCGCTCGAAGTTCCGAGAGAGAAGGCGCAGGAATTTTGGGATGAATATTTCAGAGATTTCGAGGGCATTAGGGAATTTATAGAAAAAACCAAAGCAGACGTAAGAAAGAACGGATATGTCCAAACGCTTTTCGGCCGCAGGCGCTATCTGCCGGAAATTTATTCCCAGGCGGAATATATCAGAAAAGAGGCGGAGAGGATGGCCGTAAACGCGCCCATTCAGGGGACGGCGGCGGATATTGTAAAATTTGGAATGATCCGTTCCGACGAGCTTATTGAAAAAAAATTTAAAGGGGAAGTTTTCCAGCTTTTACAGATCCATGACGAGCTTTTATTTGAAGTAAAGAAAGATTTGGTCCCCGAGTTTGAAAAAAGCGAGAGAAAAATACTGGAAGGGATTTATGAGGGTGACCTTGTGCTTAAGGTTGAAGTAAAAAGAGGGCCCAATTGGGGAGAGATGAAGAAATATGGTAATATGAACTCATAATATGAAGATATTAATCATAGAAGACGATAAATTTTTAAGGGATTTGATGACCCAAAAACTCGCTAACGACGGCTTCACCGTTGAGGCTGCGGTAGACGGGGAAGAGGGGCTTAAGGCTGCTATGGAAGGGGCCCCGGATTTAATTGTACTTGATTTGATATTGCCGCGGGTTGACGGTTTCGGAGTTCTTGAAAAAATTAAGGGGGTTGAGAAGCTCTCACACGTTCCAGTGTTTGTGCTTTCGAACCTCGGGCAGAAGGAAGATGTTACAAGGGCCTTGTCTTTAGGTGCGGAGGACTTTTTAATTAAATCCAATTTTACCTTGGGGGAAATTGTTGAAAAAATAAAGGCAATTTTAAATAAAAAATATCTTTAAGGCTTATGCTCTACGTTTTCTACGGAGAACCTTTTTGGGCAAGGGAAAAGCTTTCGGAGTTGGCGGCAAGAGCGAGGGAAAAGAACTGCGAAGTTTTTAGGGCCGATTATGCGTCCGAAGTACCGCTTAACTCATTCCTCTCGAGGGGGCTTTTTGGCGGAAAAACCTTTTTGATTTTGGAGAATCTTTTGGAAGTTCCGGAGCGTGAGAGGGAAATCAAAGCGCTCGCTAGCGATTTCTCGGCTTCGGAGAATATCGTCGCCGTTCTCGAACGGGAATTATCTGAAGAATGGGCAGAGTGTTTTAAAAATTCCGGAGCCAAAACGCAGGAATTTAAAAAAGTAACCGGAGCGAAGCTTAGTTCGTGGCTTGGGCTTAAGGCGGGCGAGATGGGATTGAAATTGGACCGGATGGATTCGGATGCTTTGCTTGCGGAAAGCACGGATCCCGTTTCACTCCTTAATAAATTAGAAAGAATGCACCTCGAAAAAGGAAATATAGGGAAGAGTAAAACAAAAATGGAAACGGAGCCTAATTATTTCTCTTTTGCGGACGCCGTTTCCGGACGCAGGAAAGAGGCGGCGCTACTAATGCTGCGTAATTACATAAAAGAAGGGCTCGGCGCAGAGGAGGCATTTTGGAAATTGTGGTGGAAAATAAAAACGCTCCGCATGGTGGATTCCGGTATGAGGAATCATGGCCTGCATCCTTTTGTGGAAAAAAAAGCGCTAGAGCACCTGAGCAATTTTAAATCCGAGGAATTAAAAAAAATCTCCTCTGAACTCCAGGACCTTTTTTCGGGTGCAAGAAGGGGGGAGGAGAATTTCGAAGAAGGGCTCGAAAAAATTTTACTGAGGCGGATTTAATTTATTTCAAGCGCAAAGAAAGCCTCGATATTTTACGGCTTGCGGTGTTTTTCTTTATGATTCCCTGCTTTGCGGCTTTATCCAATGCTTTTTGAACGCTCGCAAAATAATTCTTAGCTTCATCCAATTTTTTGGATTTCAAAAGCTTCGTGTAGTTCTTCACTACTTTTTCCATTGAAGCTTTCCTTGCTACATTCCTGTCTCTCCTTCGAAGAGATTGCCTTAAGGCCTTTTTTGCCGATTTGGTTATTGGCATGATTGTAAGTCTATATTATCATGCCAAAGTTTTCAAGATATCCCTGAACTTTGCGGCTTTTTCAAATTCTAGGTTTTCTGCGGCTTCGAGCATTAATTTTTCAAGTTCTTTTTTCGCGGTGATGCGCTCTTTTTTTGAAAGCTTTTCTATCTCTTTTGATACATCAATATTTTTCTTCTCCGCCTCGAAAATAGACGGGCGGACCTCTTTTTTTACGGCGGTCGGAGTTATTCCGTGTTCTTTATTAAATTTTTCCTGATAAGCCCTTCGTCTATTGGTTTCGTTTACCGTGTATTCAATTGATTTAGTAATTGTGTCCGCGTACAGAATCGCGCGCCCGTTCACGTGCCTTGCCGCACGCCCAACGGTTTGAATGAGGCTCGTCGCATTTCGGAGGTATCCCTCTTTATCTGCGTCAAGGATTAATATAAGTCCGACTTCAGGAAGATCAAGCCCTTCTCTAAGCAAATTTATTCCAACTAAGACATCGAATTCTCCTTCGCGCAGTTTTCGCAAGACGTCCGTCCTTTCCAAAGTTTTTATCTCTGAATGCAAATATTCCGCTTTAAATTTTTTCTCCTGAAGATAATCTGAAATTTCTTCCGCCATTCGTTTTGTTAAGGTCAGGAGTAAAACCCTTTCTTTTGCGCGGACGCAATTTTCAATTTCTTTTACGGCGTCTTCGATCTGTCCATCGGCGGGGCGGATTTCCAGTTTCGGATCGAGGAGCCCCGTCGGCCGCACTAGTTGTTCGACGACTTCCTCGGATTTCGCAAGTTCATATTGCCCCGGCGTCGCGGATACGAAAATAGTTTGCCCGGTTTTATTCTCAAATTCATCGAATTTAAGCGGGCGGTTATCAAGGGCAGAGGGCAGGCGGAAGCCGTACTCCACCAAAGTTTTTTTTCGCGCCTGGTCGCCGAAATACATTCCTTTTATCTGCGGCATCGACATATGGGATTCATCTACGAAAAAAATTGTATCTTTTGGAAGATAGTCTATTAACGTTGAAGGAGGGGAGCCTGGTTTTCTTGCGGAGATATGGCGCGAGTAATTTTCGATTCCTGACGCGTAACCGACAGTCCTTAACATTTCCAGGTCGAATTTTGTTCTCTGCTCAAGGCGCTCAGCCTCCAATAGTTTTCCTTCTTTTTTTAATTCCCGCAATCTTTCGTCGAGCTCCTTCTCAATATTTTTCAACGCTCTTTCCATTTTTTCTTTCGGCGTCACGAAGTGCTTTGCGGGGAATATTTTTTTATTATTTAGGGCATGCGGTTTAGAGTCTAATGCCGATTTGCGCTCCGATATTTTTTCAATCTCATCTCCAAAAAATTCAAGCTTTGTTATGGTCTCTCCGTCCGGGGAAGCGATTTCAATAAGCTCCCCTTTGACCCAGAATTTCCCCGGAAGAAGTTCGTAATCATTTCTCTCGTACTGCAAATCTGCTAAATGCCCCAGAAAATTTTTTCTGTTAATTTTCTCCCCCGTATTTATTTCAAGGGACATATTTGCATATTCTTCTGGGTCGCCAATGCCGTAAATACATGAAACTGAAGCTACTATTATGAAATCTCTGCGGGTTATCGCGGACTGGGTGGCGGCATGCCGAAGGCGGTCTATGAACTCATTTATTTTAGCGTCCTTTTCTATATATGTATCTGTCACGGGGAGATAAGCTTCTGGCTGATAATAATCGTAATAAGAAACGAAATAATGCACGGCATTCTCCGGAAAGAATTCTTTAAATTCCTGGTAGAGCTGTGCCGCCAAGGTTTTATTGTGCGAAATTATCAAAGCTGGCCGCCCGACTTTCGCGATAGTGTGCGCCATGGTCAAAGTTTTCCCGGAGCCCGTAACTCCAAGCAGGGTTTGAAACTTTTCTCTTTTTTTAATCCCTTCCACGAGCTTTTCGATTGCTTGCGGCTGATCCCCGGCGGGCTTTAATAAATTATTTTTTGAAAACATTTTGGTCTGATATTATAACATAACTTTGTTTCAAAATCCGAGTCTTATATTTTTATTTAAATAGGCGGGAATCACGGATTCCCGCCCAGTGTTTTTCGCCGTTTCTTTAGCTGTTTTTTTAATTTTTCCCATTCCGGGTCGGTGAATCTTCTGCGAACTGTTCCATAGGCCATATTATGATTTTCCCAGAGATCCCAAACGGTAAGGCAATTTTTTGCTTTTTCAAGTATCTCTTCTTTTGTAACCGGGGATCTCAATCTACCAAGGCCGGAGGGCAATTTTACTTTCAGCCGCCTGGCTGTCGCAAGTAGCGTGTGCGCTGAAACATTTAATTCTTTCGCGATTCCGACCTGCGTGTACTGTTTTTTTATCGCGGCGGATAACTCTTTGCGCTTGAATGGGAGCGGACGTTTCGCAAAAATTTTTTTCTTTTTAATTCCTAAATTTTTCAAAATTTGCCCTATTCTTGCCCTTGTGATGACGCGCCTTTCTCCCATCTGCGCCTCGGTAAATTTCTTTGCTTCCCTTGCTAACGCCTGCCAGGCCCCACTCCCGTGCTTTCTGTTGAAAAAAATTCTGTATCTTGGAATACTTCCCCCCGATGCAGGCGAAAAAACTTTTCGCTTCTTCTTATGGAGGCGCATACCGGTTTTTCTTTTTAATGTTCGATAGAGCTGTCCGTAATCCCAATTATTCTCTCTCGATATCCCGGCAACGGACGCATCCTTTTTTCTGATCCGCTCCACGATCGATTTTGTCAGATTGATTTCCATCATTTCCCCCTTTGTTGTTAGTTTTATATATTTAACTCTATAAATAGTCTCAAAGTTGCGATAGGATATGAATTATGATTGGGTACTTGGAAGGAGACGTCGCTTATAAAGGGGAAAAGCATATCATTATTGATGTTTCTGGGGTGGGGTATAGGCTGATGGTAAATGCCGAAACTTTAAAGAAACTTTCTCTTGGCTCTCGGGCGAAAGTTTGGACGCACTTACAGCAGAGAGAAGATACTATAGAACTTTACGGTTTTATGGAGGGAGAAGAGCTTGAATTTTTCGAGACTTTAATCGGTGTTCCGGGAGTAGGGCCGAAAACTGCTTTGGGGATTTTGAATGTGGCGCCGGCAAATATGATAAAGCGCGCGATTTCCACGGGGGAAATTTCTTATTTAACAAAA
The DNA here is from genome assembly GCA_016176285.1 of Candidatus Giovannonibacteria bacterium. Taxonomy (GTDB): domain Bacteria; phylum Patescibacteriota; class Minisyncoccia; order JACPKW01; family UBA11713; genus JACOXM01. Next base: position 30,597 of record JACOXM010000012.1, read on the forward strand.
GTTTCCGGAATCGGCAGGAAGACCGCGGAGAAAATTATGGTGGAGCTTCGCGAGCGTTTCGGGAAAGCTGTTCTTGAGGGGGAGGCGCTTAAGGACGAGCAGGACGCACTCGAAGCCCTCGAATCTTTGGGATATTCTTTGCGCGATGCGAGGGATGCCCTGCAGGCTATCGGGAAAGAAGTCGCCGGAACATCCGCGCGCGTGAAGGCCGCGCTAAAAATTTTGGGAGGCAATCATGGATAAATTATTTTTCTTTCTTAAGCGGTTTATACCGAAGAGGGTTTTTATTTTTTTTCAGCCCTTCTATCACCGTTTGCTCGCATTTTTAGCCGCCGTGGTTTACGGGTTCCCCTCGCGGGGAATGAAGGTTATCGGCGTTACGGGAACTTCCGGAAAAACAACCACAATAGAATTTTTATATGAAATTTTCACTGAGGCTGGCCTAAAAACGGCATCGGCTTCGGGACTTTGGTTTAGGATCGGGAACGAGAAAAGCCCGAATAATTTAAAAATGACAATGCCCGGGCGTTTTCGTATCCAGAAATTTTTGCGCGAGGCAAGGCGCAATGGCGCCGAATATGTTTTTCTTGAAGTTACTTCAGAAGGCATCAAGCAGTATCGGCATACGTTTATAAAGTTTTACGCGGCGATCCTTACAAATCTCTCGCCCGAACACATTGAGTCGCACGGGGGGTTTGAAAAATACCGTTCCGCAAAAGCCGAGCTTTTTAAAATTGCCCCGCTTGCTATTTTAAATGGAAATGATCCGAATTTTGAATATTTCTATAAAATTCTCGCCCGGGACGGATCGCGAAAGGAAAAAATTGTTTTTGTTGAAAATGATTTCCCGCGCGATCTGGTTTTAAAAATGCCCGGAGAATTTAATAAAATGAATGCAGTCGCGGCGCTTACTTTCGCTAAGCACGAGGGGATCCGCCCGGATACGGCAAGGGATGCGCTTTCCAAAATTGGCGGAATCGAAGGAAGAATGGAGTATTTAAATTTGCCAGGAGGCCGTGATTTTAAAATTCTTATTGATTACGCCTTTTTGCCGCAGGTTCTTGAAAAAGTTTACGAAGAAGCTAAATCCAAAAGTGAGGGGCTAGTCTGTGTATTGGGCGGAACTGGAGGGGGGCGCGATAAATGGAAGAGGCCGAAGCTGGGCGACGTTGCGGCAAAATATTGCAGAAAAGTTTTTGTAACAAACGAAGACCCGTACGACGAAGATCCGATGGAAATAATAAATCAAGTGGCGGGAACGCATGATGAATTTGAAAAAATATTGGACCGGAGAGAGGCAATAAGAACTGCGCTAAAAGAGACGAAGCCAGGTGAGACCGTTGTGATCACGGGCAAAGGGGCGGAGCCGTGGATCATGGGACCGGGCGGCGGCCGAATTGCGTGGGATGATAGAAAAATTGCGATGGAGGAATTGGAAAAATTCGAAAAATAAACCCCAACCTTTGCTAATTTGGCGGTCAAGGTTTATAATTTTTTATTAGCCGAATCAGCTTCATTATCATGAAAAGACTATCGAAAAGCCTAAGGAAATTCATACGCGGCCAAAAAATCAAAGAACTCTTCGAAAAAATTTCAAAAGGGGTATAATTTAAACAGGGGAAACGAGAGCTTTTCTATGAAGGGCATTCGCTTCAAATTATTTCTATTTTTTATAATTAGCGTAAGCTTTTTTATATTTTCCAATAAAGCCGAGGCTTCGAGTTGTAAAACCTCCACGGAAACAACCGGGGCTTCTTTTGAAAATTTCGAAAACGCCGAGTATATAAATGGTTTTTTGGTGTTGCACTTTAAACTTGCGAGTCCATTTTCCGGACTATATCCAATTCGCGCAGATAGACTTTTTTATACCGATGAATGTCAAAATGGCATGGATCCAACTGCAATGCACGGTATTTCTTTGACCCCGGGAACAAAATCATTTTCTGTAAGATTTATATCTCAAACGAAGTACGAAATTTGGAACGACGAAACCGAAACCAAAGAGAATTGTGAAGGTTGCTGGGAATTACCGCTCTTCCCTACTTATTATGAAACTAGCTTTCTATTTATATTGGGAGCGGATACTTTTCAGTCCGCGTCTCACCACATAATAGAAAACCCCGCGCCCCCGCCCGTAAAAAATTCCACCCTGCCGGTTCCTGAAGAGTGCGCCCCGAGCCGTTTTTCCAAAGTCAGCGCGATCGGATATTTTTTTGATAAATATGAAAAGGCTGAATATATGAAGGGACTCTTGGTTTATCACTTCAGATTACTCCCTCCGAGGAATTACGGACAAAATTGGTATATGAATTTCAGTTTATTTGATAAAGACTGTTATTACGGCGCGGATTATGGGCATGGCCTTACTCCCGAAAATTTTTATTCAACCTCCATAAAGCCGTGGTCGAGATATTACAGTGTTCGCTTCACAAGCCCAACCCATTACGAAATTTGGAACGATGAAACCGAAACCAAGGAAACTTGCGCTTCGTGTTCCAAAGATATTCCAAGTATTTTGCCGAATGGCTCGGAAGCGAAATTTTTCACTGTACGGTTTTCGGTTCCCGGGGGCATGGGGGGAGATAGCTTTTTTTCTTCATCGTATTTTTCAATAGAAGAGCCCAAGCCAAAACAGAACCCGGTCTTAATAATTCCGGGGATGATCGGGAGTGAATTATATAATGAAGATGATTTTATATGGATGGATAAAGGTCAAATAGCCTCAGATATAAGGGATGATTTTTTAAAACAGTTAAATTTAGATAGTAATGGCCATTCTATTAACTCAATTAGCGTAGGAAATCTGATTGATGAAATAAATATAAACATTCCAGCGCTTGGAAGAATATTAATATTAGATATTTTTAAAGGTTTAATTAAAGATTTTAAATCGAACGGTTATGTAGTAAATAAATCTTATTTTGTTTTCCCATACGATTGGAGAATTAATTTAGATAGATCAATAGAATCTTTAAGGCAGAAAATTAATGAAATTAAATCTGAAACAGGCTCAAATAAAGTTGAATAAAAGATTATATAAACGAATATAGCAAAGAAAGTATAGATAAATTAATTTTTGTAGGAACGCCGCATCTTGGGTCGCCAGAATCAATGAGGGTTATTTTAGAAGGTGACCAACTTAGGCTGCCATTTTTAACGCGCGGACGTATTCAAGAAATAGCCGTAAATTCGCCAGCGATGTATGAACTGCTCCCGAGCCCGACTTATTTTGAAAAATTATCCGGATACATCAAGCCGTTTTCATTTATTTTTGACAAAAAACTTTATAATTATGACGAGACCAGATCGCATATCACAAAAGAAGGAGGAAATAATAATGTATTTGGCCAGGCGGAAACATTTTTCGATAAAAACTTGGCGAATATAGATTTATCCGGGATAGATGCATACAACATTTCCGGGTGCAAAACAGCAACCCCCATAAGTTATAAGCTTGCTTTGATGGGTGGAATTGGAAAAATAAATTACGGACCGGGAGACGGAACCGTTCCGATCGGCAGTGGGGATTATTTAAATATTCCGGAATCAAATAAATATTATGTTGCGGGCACGGAACATGCGGAGCTCCCAAGCGCCAAAGATGTTAGGGGCGCGATATTAAACATTCTTTATGGAAGAAGCGCTACGACTACGAAAAATTTTTCAAAAGATTTTTCCACCTGCGGAATAAAAGGAAAACTTCTATCTTGGCATAGCCCTGTTGATGTCAGTGTTTATGATTCAGAAGGAAATCACTCGGGACCGCTTGAGAATAATTTTGAATTCGGGATTCCTGGCGTGAATTACATTATAAGCGGCCACAATAAATTTATTTTCCTGCCGACCGATGAAAACCGGCAATATAGAATCGAGGGCCAGGGGACGGATAAAGGAACATTTGACTTATTAATATCCGAATACGACGATAGCCAAGTTATTAAGACGGATGTTTTTAACGATGTTCGCGTGAGCACGTCGACACTAGTTCAATTCAATATTTCTGCAACGAGTACGGACGACTCGATTTTAGTTAACGATGAAAATATTTTTGAAATTTCCGAACTGACCGGTGATCAGGGCGAAGATGTCGCGCCCCCGCAAACTTCAATAAAAATAAATGACTCGAGCGAAATAAAAAATTGGTATAAGGATGCGGAAGTATCTTTGGAATCGATTGATGATGACTCGGGAATTTTTGAGACAAGATATTCCACCGATGGAGAAAATTTCTCAACATATTCTTCGCCGTTTCATATAAGCGGTGAGGGCACTACTACGATAAAATATTATTCCATTGATAAGGCGGGGAATAATGAAGAAATTAAAACCGCGTCTTTTTATATAGATAATACCCCGCCAGAATTTAAAACCTTTTTTGACTTGAATACTAAATCAATAGTATTTCTGGCATTTGATAATTTGGACGCTTCACCGGACATTTCCTGCGCGGAAATTTTATGCGCCGCTATAGATAAGGCGGGAAATGAGACAATTCTTAATTTTAAACAAAAAAATTATCTTGGGGATTTTTCCCTGAATTTATCATCCATTATATATAATGGAATTACTAATAATTTTATTGAGAATGAATTTGAGGTGGATATTGAGAAAAAGAGCGGAGTTATTAAAAATTTCAGACAGGAATTTTCTTGGGATGAGCGAAACCGAATAAAAATCGAGTATAAAAAATCAAAAGATGAATCTTTAATAAAGGAATATGCCGAAAAGGGGCGCGACAAAACTACGAAAGTACCGGGCATTAAATTTTTGCAGGTTATTACCAATAAAGGTAAAATATTAACAGTTATTAATGAATATTTTCTTTATGGATATATTTGTTCTCCTGGTTCGTTCACTATTCTAAATTTAACTCCAATTTTGGGAAGTTTATTTAGTTTATTTCTAAATTTTAAGCAAAAAAAATCTATTTTTTGGTATTTAATAAACGGAATAGTATTTATTCTTATTTCTTTAAATATTCTCACACTATTATCCATTTCAAATATGAAATTATTATAAGTTCAAAAATAATTTTATTTCATGAATAATTTAAAAAAACTATCAATTATTGCAGCTTCCCTTTTGCTAATATTTTTATTATTGAATTCTGCTCAGGCAACTGGTGCACAAATTTTGGGGTGTGTAGCAAAAGAAGGAGTTTTGAGAATAATTGGGATGGGTTCTAGAAAGGAAAAATGTAATAAAAATGAAACGCTAATAAGTTGGAATTCCGAAGGTCAAATAGGCTTGGAAGGTCCTCAAGGACCGAAGGGTGATACGGGGGCGAATGGAGAAAATGCTACGGAGTTACATTTGTATGATACTAATAATCAAGATTTATCATCTATGGCCTTAAAAAAGAGGTCAAAAAACAGGAGGAGTCATAATGGATTTCAAAAAGAGTTTATTGGTTTTGGTTTTATCAATATTTTTAATAATAGGTATGGGTTCTGTTTTAGGTGCTGCTAATTTTACCGTAACATTAAGAGGCCCAGCAACTAACACAACATTTTATAATCTTACATTAGATAATTTAGATGCTGGGGGAAGCCCAGCAGGAAGTACAGCTTATGGTAAGATGCCTGGATTTAACTGTTCTGCTGAAACT
>JACOXM010000013.1 GCA_016176285.1 Candidatus Giovannonibacteria bacterium
TTATTTCCCATGGCACTTCTTATATTTCTTTCCACTTCCGCATGAGCAGGGGTCGTTGCGACCGATTTCTTTTTTTGCTGAAACTTGGACAACTTGCGCCTCAGGACGCTTGTCTTCGTGCTTGCCAAGGTGTTCGATCAAATGCGAGAAATTCGCGCTTGTAGACGCCTCCAAATCCCGAAAAAGCTTAATCGCTTCATTTTTATATTCAATAAGCGGGTCCCTTTGCCCGTATGCGCGCAGGCGCACCGAGGAGCGCGCATATTCCATCAATTCCAAATGCTCCATCCAGAGCATATCAATCGTCCTCAAGAGCAGAGCCCGCAATACCGGCAGAAAAGATTCTTTCAATTCTTCTTCTTTTGTCTTTAAAATTTCCTCCGTAACCGCTTCACTTAAATAATTCGGATAAATTTCCTTAAACTCCTCGTCAGAACTAAATAAAACTTTTTTTCTCTTATCATAAATCGCAGTTCTCTGTTTATTCATAACATCATCGTATTCCAAAAGATGCTTTCTCGCGTCGAAGTTAAAGCCCTCGATTTTCGCCTGCGATGATTCAATCGCGTTTGAAACTAATTTGTGCTGGATAGGCTCATCTTCGGGCAATCCAAAAGTACCCATCATTCCTTTAATCCGTTCCGAGCCGAAAATCCTCATTAAATCGTCCTCTAGGGAGACAAAAAATTGGCTCTCTCCCGGGTCGCCCTGCCTGCCGGACCTCCCGCGGAGCTGGTTATCAATTCTTCTTGCTTCGTGGCGTTCCGTGCCTAAAACAAATAAACCACCGGCTTCGCGAACCTTGGCTGCTTCTTCAGCAGTCGCGGGGTTTCCGCCTAAAATAATATCAACACCCCTTCCCGCGATGTTGGTCGCGAGCGTTACTCTTCCCGCCCTCCCGGCTTGCGCGATAATCTCTGCTTCCATTTCATGATTCTTTGCATTTAAAATTTCATGCGGAACTCCCTCGCGCTTTAAAGTTGCGGAAAGCCTTTCATTTTTCTCAATTGATACCGTTCCGATCAAAACCGGCTGGCCTTTTTCGTGCCTTGCCTTCACCTCTTTTGCCACAGCATGGAATTTTCCGGATTCCGTCTGAAAAACAAAATCTTCTTTGTCCATTCTTACCATCGGGCGGTTTGTCGGAACCTCGACGACATCCAAATTATATACCTTATGGAATTCTTCAGCTGAGGTCGAGGCGGTTCCGGTCATGCCCGCAAGCTTATCGTAAAGGCGGAAATAATTTTGGAAAGTGATAGTCGCGAGGGTTCTTGATTCCTGCTTTACCAAAACGCCTTCTTTCGCCTCCACCGCCTGGTGAAGTCCATCGGACCATCTCCGGCCGGGCATTAAGCGGCCGGTAAACTCGTCTACAATAATTACTTCCCCGCCGCGGACCACGTAATTCTTATCTCTTTCGAAAAGGGCCTGCGCCCTCAGTGCTTGCTCCAAATGATGAACATATCTGATTCCCTTTTCGGTATAAATATCTTTAATCCCTAAAAGATTTTCTGTCTTTTCTATACCCTCCTCCGTCAAAGTCGCGGCTTTTTGCTTTTCATCCACTTTATAATCTGTATCTTTTTTTAATTTCGGAACTATTTTTGCGAAAACTTTATAAAGATCTCCTGATTCCTGGTCTGGAGCAGAAATTATCAGAGGAGTCCTCGCTTCGTCAATTAAAATGGAATCAACCTCATCAACGATTGCAAAGTTATGTCCGGATGGGCGCTGAACAACTTGATTTCCCGAATACGCCATGTTGTCACGCAGATAATCAAAGCCGTATTCATGGTTCGTTCCATACGTAATATCCGCGAGGTAAGCTTCGTTTCTTTCGACAGGCTTTAAGAATTCATGCACGACCCTGAATGACCCCTCCGTATCTCTAATTTCATCCTCTTTTTTATTAGCTTCATGGTTTGGGTCATAAAGAAAGCTCGATTCGTGGTTCAACACGCCGACAGTTAACCCTAAAGCGTGGTAAACCTGACCCATCCAAACGGCGTCACGCCGGGAAAGATAATCGTTCACAGTAATAATATGAACGCCTCTTCCAGAAAGCGTGTTTAAATAAGCCGGGAGAGTTGCGACAAGCGTTTTACCTTCTCCGGTTTTCATTTCAGCAATTTTTCCCTGATGCAGGACTATTCCGCCCAGCAATTGCGCGTCATAGTGCCTCTGGCCAAGCGTTCTTTTCGCGGCTTCGCGCACAAGCGCAAATGCTTCAGGGAGCAGATCATCCAAACTTTCTCCATCAGAATGCCTCTTTTTTAACGTTTCGGTTTTATTCTTAAGATCGGCACCGGATAAATTTTCAACATCCGCCTCAATAGAATTGATTTGGTCTACGATTGGCTGAATTTTTTTAATAAGATGTTCTCCGGAAAGGCCGAAAAATTTAGTTAAAATGCTCATAGGATATACCATGATAATACAAAAAACCGCAGCATTTCAAGCTAGCTGCGGCCTCCTGGTTAATTGCGTAGATTCAGCTTTCTTGCTGATCCTCATAGATGCGGTGTCCCGGACGACGGAACACCTTGATTCCGGCCCTAAGCTGCATCCTAAGAAATTTCGCATAGTACAACCCATTTTCCTTCTGAACCTCTGCGAGATTTCTTCTCTCCTCCTCCGACAACTTATTTTTTTCTTTCACTCTCCTTCCTCCTTCTTAGAAATTATTTTTTCTCCTTTATTAAAATAAACTTATCATCTTGAAAAAAGTTTGTCTAGCTGTGGAAAAATAAAAAACTCCCCGCCATATGGCGGGGAGTTTTTTATTTAGCGTCTCTTTTTTGATTTCGCTTTCTTTGCTTTTGCTTTTTTCTTTGCCATAAAAATTTTTTATTTAAAATTCCTGCGACCTTTAAAATTATTTTTTGGCATCTAAATGCTCTTTATTTAATTATCTCAAGAGTTTTCCGAAATAACAATAAAAAAATTGCAAAACTGTGTATAACTATTTTTTTCTAAACCACTTGTAAAGTTCGGAAGCATTCTGCGCCAGGCGAGTAATCCGCACATGATTTTTTAAATTGCGCGCTAAATGCAAAAATTTTGTCGCTCGTTTATTTTTATAATCCCCGACCTTACGCTCCATTTGGTCTTTCGCGCCGTCAATCGCTTCCTCGAGGCTTTCGCATAAAGTGGAAGCATAAAGCGTTCTCTGCCGCTTCGGCAGATCCAAATTTGCTTCGCATTTCCAGATTTTGCCTTCCTCGTGATGGTTTGTCACCTTCCCAAGCTCTACATTAAGAACATGGTCAGACGATAATTCATTTCCAATTTTTTTCTCCAGAGGAAATAATAGCTTTTCCTCGGCTAAACTCCTCAATCCGGGAGTTAACTTAAAACCGGTAGCTTTTATTTGAATGCGCATACATTAAAATTATCTAAATATTTTTCTAAAAAAGGCCCGAGATAGGTTAACTCCTAGTGACTACGTCATTGTGTGAGTGCCAGTATCACGGGCCTCACTTTATTATAACGTAAATTCTGCGGATCGGTTACAATTTTCTGAAACACAAAACCCCGGCTCGCAAAAATGCAAAACGGGGTTAAGTGAGACGTAGTTCGAGAGCCCTTTCGGGACACTCACTACACCCATTATAGTCGATTCACCAAAAAAGTCAATTACCGCCCCAACCTGCGGCTGATTATATGTAAAGTTTTTAATGTTATTTTAAAATCCAACCAAAGCGATCTTTCTTTAATATAGTACAGATCGTATTTAAGTTTTTTTGCAGCTTCCTCGGCATAGGCGCGGTTCTCCATATTCACTTGAGCCCAGCCAGTCAATCCCGGGCGCACCAAAAGGCGAAGCTCATAATATGGAATTTTTTGTTTGAATACTTCCACAAACTCCGGGCGTTCCGGCCTGGGGCCAATTAAACTCATCTCTCCTTTTATCACATTTATTATCTGGGGAAGCTCGTCTATGTAGCTTTTTCTTAAAAATTTGCCGACATTTGTATAAACATGATCCCCTTCCTTCCCCCATCCAATCGTTTCATCCACGGAGCTCCTATAAGTCGAGCGGAATTTTAAGAGTTTAAATATCTTCCCGTCTTTGCCGACTCTTTTTTGGCGAAATAAAATCGGCCCTGGCGATTCTAATTTAATTGCGAGGGCAACGAAAGGAAGCAGTATTAAGGTAAAAAAAGCCAAAATAACGGTTAGGACCAGATCCTGGACGCGCTTAGATGCGTCGTAGAAATATTTCCGCGAACGAATGCAGTGCTCCTTCAATAGTTTCGCCTCTTCAAATGAATTCAAAACTACTGTGGTCACGAAAGATTATAAAGTTTTTTAAGCGAAGCTATTCCTTCGGGAAGTTCCATGGCAGGCTCCCAACCCAAAAGCTCTCTGGCTTTTGTAAGGTCGGGCAGAGATTTTCGCGGCTCGATGCGGGGTTCAATAAAAATGCGCGGCCCTCCAATCATGTCCGCGATTTGATTCACGCTCCAGCTTTTAGATCCTCCTATATTAATAACTTCACCCTTTCCAACTTTTGGAGATTTCATCGCTAGCATATTTGCGCGCACAACATCAGAGACGTGCGAATAAGCGCGGGATTGTTCCCCGTCAGGAACAACAGTCAGCGGCTCGCCATTTCCCTTTTGCTTTAGAAATTTCGCTATCACAAGGGCATACGCTCCATCCGAAGACGCCCTGGAACCGTAAACATTAAAATACCGCAAGGAAACGGTTTTGAGTCCGTAAAGAATTGAAAAAAGGCGCGCATAATGTTCGCCTACATATTTTTGCAAACCGTAAGGGCTAAGCGGCCGTGCGGGCAAATCCTCATTCGTTGGAAAAACCTCCTGATCCCCGTACGCGGAAGATGACGCGGAATAAACCAAGCGTTTAACTCCCGCATCGCGGGACGCAACCAATACGTTTAACGTTCCATTAATATTTACATCATTAGTACCAACCGGATCATCTATTGACGGCTGCACCCGGCACAACGCGGCCAAATGGAAAACAAATTCAACGCCCGCGAAAAGTGGCTTTATAGCCTCCAAATTACGTATATCAGCTTCATGAACAATAGCGCTCAGGTTTACGCGTTCGCGCTTCCCTGAAGAAAAATTATCGAGAATATGGACTTCGTGGCCCTCGGATACAAGAGCATCAACAATATGCGATCCTATAAATCCCGCTCCGCCCGTTACCAATACTGTTGCCATATATATTTATAACAAATTTTTGTTTCCTATGGTTTCTTTCCTGTTCGAAGTTCTTGTATAAATCCCTCTCCCTGTGTTTTGAAATCAGGATTAATTGCAATGGCCTTTTTAATTTCCTCAATCGCGAGATCACTTCTTCCCATCTCGTAATAAGTCGCAGCAAGGCTGACTCTCGATTGTATATCCTTGGGATCAAGCTCTATTGCTTTTTTATATAAATCAGCGGATTGTTTATATTTTTTTAGGCTTGCGTACATACTTGCCCAGCTCCTGATATTCCCAGCGCTCACTCTTTTTTCGCTTAATAATTGCTCAATACGGGATTTTACAACATCATCCTTTTCGGCAAAAATAGCGAGCGTGATAAGGTTGCTCACGGCATCTGTATACGTAGGGTCTGAATCTACGGCATTTGAAGCAAGCTCAATCGCCCTATCGTATTTTTTATCATCAACATAAAACTGTGCGACTAAGAAAATAATCTGCTGCTTCTTTGGCGATGCTGCAAGAGCCCTCTCGAACGATTGAAGTGCTTGGGCCCTTCTTCCCGCGGCATTGTAAACAGTACCTAAAAATAAGTGCGAGCGCGCATCCAGCGGGGATTCCTTCGCCTGTAATTCGGATTCCCTTAAGGCGTCTTCCAATGTTGAAGTGCGAATATTTTCCGGCGTGTCTTCACGGCTTGCTATAATGGTGGAGAAATGGGAATACTGTTCCCTCGCTTCCCTGCGCCCAAGCGGAGAGAGCGCGATTGCTTGCCTATATTCATTTTGAGCTTGGATGAAATTACCCTTGTTCGCCGTATCAAGCGCCGAAAGAAGTGAAACATTCGCCCAAAGCGGCTTAAAATTGAAAAAATATAAGCCAGCTATTAACAGAAGAACTGCGGCTCCTGCGCCGGCTTGAGTGACCTGCATTGAAAATGCACGCCTAGGCGATTCCGTTGTTTTTTCTGCGGTTAGAAAATGAATATATCCCAATACGGATAAAATTAGTATATAAGAAGTCAGCTGGTCGAAAACAAATAAATTCTGAAAAAAGTAACCAGCAAGAAGCGAGACAAAAACACTTAACTCCAGGTTGGAAATTTTTGATTCCCTGAATTTTTTTATGAGCAGCCATACCGCGGATGCAAAAATTCCGAGATAAGCCGCGAGGCCGATGATTCCTCCCGCAACAAGCCAGTCAAATACGGCATTGTGCGCCCTGTCGAACCAAGGCTCCTGCTTCCAAAGCCTTGCGTCAAAATATTTCGAAAAAACAGAAGGAAAATTTTCCGGCCCCCATCCGAATATAGGGCGCTCCTTAAATGATTCAAGGGACATCTGCCAAATATAAAACCTGGCTTTTGTTGTGTCATCTTCGAGCGAAATATTTCTAAGCCTTGCGAGCGTTGTATTTCTTTGTACGAACTCCGTATTTCTAATAAGGAAGAAACCGGCACCCAAAACAAAAATCAGCCCAATGAGACCCCAAGCAAATTTCTTTTTATACTCCTCTTTTGATAAAAATCCCAGCAACAGGGCAAATATAATCAGTCCTCCGATATATCCTAAAATTGCCCCACGCGTTGCGGTTTCATAAATTAAGTAAGACTCGAAAAGAAAGACGGCTCCATAATATATCTTCCAGCCCCTCTCTGGATTTTTGAAAAAATAATATATGGAAAGAAAAACATGGAATAGCAGATATACGGCAAGATAAGTCGCATTTCCAAGAGTTGAATCAATTCGTGTTCCCCCCTGGTGTATTTCGAACATCTTCTGGCCGTTTACCACGCACCCGTCCAGAGTCGCAGAACACAAGAGCTGCATCACCGCATATGCGCCGACCAGAAGGCTCGCAACGATTGATGCACTGAAAAATGTCTTCCAGTCTCTCTCCGTCTTATTTACGCTTACTAATATTAAAAAATAAGCTAACAGGTGCAAATGTCCGAGGAGCCCTTCCATGCGCTCGAAATTAGACCAAAAAGATTTCGAAGGCTCCACCCCAAAAACTGTTCCAAGGAAAAGAGCGCCAACCGCCGCCGCAACAAATAATAAAATCAATGATCTTTTTGGAATATATGACCTGTCCCGTAAGGCGAGGACTATCCAAAGTGTAAAAAGGATTTCAACTAATATTCGAAAGGCAAAATTCTTGCTGGTTATAAACGGAAAAAACATCGAGTCAGAAATAACCAATGGCACAAAAAGAATTGCGCCTAACCCGATTTTTAATATAATACTAAGCAATCTATTAAACTGCATAGACATAAGAATACCAAATAAAATAGAGGCCTTACAAGGCCTCTATTTTATTTTAGCTTATTTATGGATTTGTTGAATTTCCAAGCATTTCGTTTATCTTGGCCCTGGTCTTTGGCCCTACGAGTCCCAACGATTCGATGCCATGTTTAGTTTGGAATCGTTTCACTGCAGCTCTTGTTAAAGGTCCGAAATATCCAGTGATCTGCGCTTCGGGATATATTTCAGAATTTTTTGCCAGAAATTCCTGGAGAAGACGAACTTCTTCGCCACTCGAACCGCGAGCCAAGCTTCTTGTGATTATCCCCCTAACAGATGCAGTTCCGGAAACTCCCCTGGTTGCCTGCCCGCGCAGAGAAGCATTTACATTATCAATCACGGATTGTTCAGCGCCGAATGACTGCAAGAGAGAAAGAATAGCCTGGATTTGAGATTCCGCCAGCAAGGGCCGCCCGGAAGCAGAAGTTGAGGTAGGCGTAGGCGTGGGAGTCGGAGTAACAGCAACGGTAGTACTTCCTCCACCGCCGCCTCCACCGCCGCTGGATCCGCCGCTACTGCTGCCAGATGATCCTCCCCCAGATATAGATCCGCCGGATGCGCCGGAGCATGTCCCCGATGGAGTAACTATGACTGTGATGCTCGAAACCGTCGAGGGCGCTTCATAACTTAAGACTGACTCGGTCGTCCCGCAAGTATAATCTACGTTTGCATCATTTGTTAACTTTCTTTTGTCCGATGACCTTAATTTGAATCCTTGCCCCGGGGAGAGTGTGAACCGAAAATCATCACTATTCACAACCAAACTATCGAATTTGGTTACGGGATCCAAAGTATAGTTATCGCCAGTTGATGAAAGTTGTAAGGTTATCGTATCAGTGACATTAATTGCCAATGCAGAAAACGGTAAAAATAAACTTAACAAAGTTGTAATAAATAATTTCCTCATATTTTAAGGAATTATTTAATTACCCTCGTTACAAGAACCTCTGTCAATGCGGAGTACGCCGGTATCGGTTGTAGTTGCGCCCGGGTAAATCCTGTAAGTGTTTCCGTCTGGTCCGTCCATCTGAAGGCAGCTGCCCTTCGTTCCGGAGCTAGTTCCTATCGCGATAGTCGTGGTTGCAGTTCCTTCAACACCAAATACAACGCCCGTGGTCATTGAGGTTGTCGTAGCGACACCGACATTTCCTTCGGTTCTGATATTTCCAGTTGCCGCGGTTGTGGTTGCATAGCCATTTAAGTGAACATTTCCATAGAGAAACGTCGTTCCAGTTACGCCGAGGGTGCTTGATGCCGTTAACCCTGCAACAAAATTATAAATGTCCGCGGCTGCGTCACCAAAAGTTCCGCTTCCATTGCCCGTTATAGACCCAGTAAATGTAGAATTTCCCGTAACAGCCGCCGTACCCGCAACAGTTAAATTGCCGGATACGTCCACGTTGCTACCAACCGTCGTAGCTTGAGTTATAAATATTACGGAAAGAAATAATGCCAGTACTGACAACAAAAAGAAGGTAAAGCTTCTTGTTTGACTTACATTAGTCATTTAAAAAAATGATAACTATTTCTAATAAATTCGCCTTATGTATATATAGTACATCAGATGCAAGTATTACTTTGTGGATAAAATTTAAAGCTCCAGACAAATGAATGTCTGGAGCTGTGTTGTTGCTAAAGGTACTTCGCCACCACGTCGGCGATACGACTGGCAGCGCCGGGTTCTTCGAGCCCCTTGAATGAAAGTGACCTCTCGAGAGTGCCCTTTCGACAAACGTCTTCTCTCTCGCGAATGAGGCGTAGAAGGTAAAGAATATTCCTGAGACTTGTAGCCCCCCACCATTCATTATTTCCCATCAAAAGCGGCGGCATTCCGTTGATAAATCCCGACGAAATTCTGGACTCTAGATCATCGAAATCGTATAACTTCTTCGCCTGCTCCCCGCTCGGGAACATCGGGGTGATAGTTGGAATTCCGCGTAGCACGGCTTTATATCCGTCCGTGGCGCCCCACGGCACAATGACGGCGTTTGAGGAAAGATAAAGCTCCAGCAAGTCAACGGAACGAGCTTCTTCGACATACCTAATGCCGGTCTTCGTAAGCACTTCCCAAAGCTCGTCCCTTCTAAGGTGCTTCGGGTGCAATCGCCAAGCGACGATCATTCCATCGTCGAGCTTCAGTCCGCTTCGGAGAATTTCTCCGACGTGCGCGACGGCCATTTTGGCCGGCTCGCCCTGGAAACCCCACGAAACCAGAAAATCAGATTCCGTGAGTCCAAGCTTTTCTCGAATCCGCGCACGAATCGCGGGGATCTCCTCGAATGCGGGAATTTTTCCGAACGTTGGCTTGCCAACTACCGTGGTTGCGATATTTGGCCGGATATTCAGCGCAATTTTAGCCGCGATGTCATCGAGAACCAACATCACATCAGGATCCGCACCCCTTTCGTTTTCCTGCTCGCCGGTTCCCCACAAGTCCTCGTACCATAAGACAGGGATGCTTTGTGCTTTGCCGAATAGCGTCCAGGAAACTTGTAAATCCGCGTACCCTGAACTCGTTCCGCAAAGTATTACTTTCGGGAGCGGACCTTGGCACTCCGAAGACAGAAGCATCTCATATGAGATATCTTTTTTCTCCAGCACATCCGTTCTCGCTTTTCCATTAGGATCGGCTAGCCACTGAACCCCGATCTTTCGCGCTTCCAACTCTTGCGCGACCGGAACCAAATCCGCCGCGCTGCCCAGATCACCGACAACTATAAATACATCTTTCACTCTGCACCTCCATTTTCAAATTTGCACGAAGCCTACAATACTACGAAAATAAAATCAAGAGCACTATAGAGACATTTTATTTGGACTAAAATAATAATTTTCTTAAATACTGCGCCGTCCGCTTGCCCGAAAGGCCGTCCGTAAATTCAATTTGTTCGCATAATATTCTGGCTCGCCCCTCGCGGTCGTGCTCCGGATGGTCGAGATATTCTTTTACAGAATCTATGAGTTCTTTCATATTCCAAACCCTTCGAACTCCGCCCGAATCTTCAACGGATTTGTAATGAGTATGTTTTAAAAAAATCGTAACGCTTTCGTCCGGAGGAACATTCGGGCTCGCGTCGAAGCGAACATTTATTATCGGCTTGTCGTAAATCGCGGCATCGATGGACAAAGTCGACATGGAATTTATGGTCACATCGGAATAATAAAGCGTATTCAAAAGCAAATTTATATCGTCCGTCGTAAATTCCCAGTCTTTCGTCGGCGCCTGCGTATTTTTTACTTCAAAAAATTCACTGCAGGGACGCGTAACCGAAAGATTTTCGGAAGGTTCGAGGAGTCCATCTTTAATCGGAGGCGTTCCCGGGCGGTACCTGACCAAAATCTGAACATCGCGGGGAAGCCTACCATCTTTTATCGCGCGGGTAAGTTCATTAATAATCACAACCGCGGACGTAGTATCGCCATACAAAAAAGGAGCGCACAATACAATCCGCCTCTCCGGAGGAATTGCAAGCGACATACAAAATTCTTCGCGCGTCATATTTCTCTCTTTAAAGAAAATGTCGTAATGCGGAATTCCCGTAACGTCAATATTTTCCTCTTTCATATCGGTATATTTAATCGCCTGCCGCTTCAGCATATTAGTGTGGACGGCTAATTTATCCGGAAGGACCAAGATAACTCCCTTGGAGGTCAAATTATCCCAGGCTCTTATCATCCCGACGACAAAAAATTTCGTGCGTTTTGCGGCTCTCAAAAAAACTCTGTCGGGCGGGAATACGATATCCGGCACAAGAACAATATCCGGATTATATTTTTTTAAAATTCCTACGACTCCCGGGTCCAGAGATACGAACCTGTCAAACCACCGCACGAATCTCCGAGAAAATTTGAAAGGCGAAAATATTCTGTTCATGGCCTCGCGCAGAAAATATTTAACGCGCCCGCCATATTTCAAATACCACCATTTGTGCTTAAGGCGCACCGAATCCGTATTAAGAAGGCTAAACGCAAAGCCAGCCAAGATTCGCCCGAAGCGCGGCTCCGAAATAATTTCAAGCGGCTCAAAAATTACATTCGGCTCCGCGAATTCCTTTTCATAAAATTCTTTCTTGGAGGGAGGAATTACTATTACAATCCTGATATCGCCCTCCCTTAAGAGTTCTTTATATATATCTGTATAGAAAAAATTTTTTGCCCGAATGCCGTTATAAATCGGCAGAAGTATAGTCTTAATTTTCATGCGAACTACCCTTCCTGAGCTTCTCCGTACGCCCTCGAAAGTATTTTCATTACCTCTAGTCCCCTTTCATAAGATACCGGGGAGTCCTTGCCCGAAATTTCTCCGGAGAGAAGTTTTCCGTAATGCAGTGTTTGCCTGTAAAAATCATCAGGCCTCTTTTTGGAAAAAACTTTTTCTACCAAATCGCTTCCCTCCGACTGCCAGCGGACTACGTCTCCTTCCGGGACCGCGTTCCCCATCCATTCAACAAACCCTTTATCACCCTGAAAGCGAGCCCATTTTTTTACGGGAAAAGTTACAACATCCTGCACAACGCGGCCGATTTTACCGTTTACGCCAGTCAAAACAAAAGCCGCAACCCTGTCATACTCCGCTCCTTCCTCTCTATTAAAAGAAAAGGATGACTTCACTTCTTTTATTCCGCCCCATCCGGACACATCGGCAAAATATTTCCAGAGATGCAGCGCGTGCGAATGCTCCCCGCCAGAGCCCCCGCCCTTTCTCCAGTAGCCAAGATAAGTCTCCCAAGGACCCTTGAGCCATGGATGCGCCGAAAATATTCCGCGCCAGTGTTCCCTGAATTCGACATCGATAGTCAAAATTTCCCCGATGTTCCCCTTTTTAACAACATCAATTGCGTAATCTACGGCCTCGCCGACGGCATTGTCATATCCAACCGTTACGATTGTATCCGGATGATTTTTTAGTGCTTGATTGAATTCTTCAACGCCAGCCAGATCAGGAGTGCAAAGAGGTTTTTCCAAATGAAGAAGTTTAGGATTTTCTTCGAGTGCGGCAAGGGCTAATTTCATTCTGATATCCGGAGGCGTGCCAATCATTATAATATCAAATCCTCCCTTCGGCTCTTTGTCCGAGCTAAATAGCTCGATACTCTCATCCCAAGCGCCATAACGCTTTGGATAAATATCCGTTTTCATTCTTTCGAGTGCGGCTGGATCCTTATCTACAACGACTACATCCCAACCCATCCGTCTGGATGCCTGGGATAAATGGTTTCCAATGGATCCCGCGCCAATTACTTTTACTTTCATAGTTTTTTAATTATATCAGATAAATCCAATAATTTTGAAGCATGTATAAAATTAGATCCGTGCTGCGAAGCGATTTGCTTATCATCATCGCCATCTCCAATTATAACGGCGCTTCCCCCGTCTATGTTTTCGGAAGATAAAATATTTTTATAATTTTCCGCTTTTGTGCCGGGTGGAGCGCCGTAAATTCCTTTGAAATATTTATTCCATTTTTTTCTTTCAATCACATTTTCAAGACTTGCCTGCGGGGTTCCTGAATTTAAATAAAGCGGGAAATCTTTAGATAATGCTTCGAGCACCGCTTCGCTTCCACCAATTTCTCCGTGATTAATTATTTTTTCTTCGACATAATCTCCGTATCGGACCAAATATTCATCAATGCCGTCTTTGCCAAACTTTTCTAAAATTCCGCGGATCGCTTCAGCGCGAGGTATCCTCTCATGCGAACTTAGGAAATTTTCCACAATTTCATCCGATCCCGGAAAATCCCTGAAAATTTCAAAATACGCCCGCCTTTTTATTCCTTCTGAATTTACGAGCGTGCCGTCGAAATCAAATATTACCGATTTAATCATTTTGTTGATGCTTTTTCATCAAATGTTCGGCTAAAATAAAATCAAATTCCGTGTCTATATTTACGGATTCCCAATCTTCCATGACATATCCCAAAATTTTTTTCCCGGTCATGGATTTTTTTTCGAGAATTGTTTCCGGCCAAAACGCGTTCATGGATCCGTTATTTTGATAAACCGCGGGCAAGCCTTGTCGCGGCGCGTCGTGCGGATCAGAATAATCCGTTCCGTTTTCTAAAAGAGGGTTCAGCATCCCGTCAGTCATCTTCCACATTTTATATGGATGCTTACAGGCTTTGGAAACCGCGCGCACGGAATCCGCTTTTTCTTTCCCGGCATTCATCAATATCTCAATTCCTTCATCAATACGATTTACCCGTCTTAGAGGCGCAGTTGCCCGAAGATCAACGATTATTTCAGGGAGATTTCCTTCTTTTTTCAATACACTTAAATGATCTTCAAAAACCGGCAAGTCGAGCGATAAATCTTGGGCTAGCTCCTTCGGCCTGTTATATATTTCAGCTCCGAACAATTTCGAAACATTAGCTATTTCTTCATCGTCCGTATTAACGATAACCTTAGAAATATATTTAGATTTCTTTGCTTCTTCGATCGTCCACGCTATAAGAGGCTTGCCACATAGATCTCTGACATTTTTTTGAGGCACGCCCTTTGATCCGCCTCTCGCTGGAATAATCGCCCAAATATTCATATATTCGTTAATATATTTAATGCTCTATCAAAACATTTTGTCTCAAAAATGTCTAGCCTAACTGAAGTATATGCAGTATACGGACGATCGTCTCTATACTTCACACCCTTACATTAAATAAATTACTTCCTAAAATGATACAACCCAACGGCACCGGAAGATTTAGACGAGACTTCGAGTGGGGCCGTGTGTGCTTGGAGCCAAATTATGAAATCGTTAATATCGTTTTTTTTAACTTTGAAATCTTTCAATACATTCGGGAGCCTCCTTTGGAAATCTTTTATCATTTTCTCCCCATGCCCCCATTCCTGTTCTACGGTTCGCCAAGATAGTTTCATACCCAGGTTTTTTGACCAATTTTCAAATTCAACCGGAGTTAAATAATGCAAATCTGCAAGCGTTATTTTTGCATCGAATAAATATTTCAAAGCGAGTAAAATATATCCGCGCGCATTCGACCAATTCGGGCAGGTAATAATCAAATGTCCGCCGGGATTTAATTTATTTTTCAAATTTGTTAGAGCGCCTAACGGATCGTCCAAATGCTCAAGCGTTCCCAGGGAAATTATCACGTCGAACTTTCCGGAAATATTATTCAAATCAGATTTCTCAAAAAAAAGATTTTTATTTTGATATTGTTTTTTTGCCTCGTTAATCGCTGATTCAGAATAGTCTATCCCAAGAACTTTTTTAGCCCCTTTTTTGGAAATTAAATGTGCGAGCTCCCCTGTTCCGCATCCGGCATCTAAAACAGTTTTTCCTTTCCAGGAAATTTCTTTCAAAACTTCCTGCTTCGCGGGAGGTACTCTGTCGCCGGAAAATAAAATAGAAGAATAGTGCTTCCTCTCACCTTTTTTATAGATTTTATCGTAAATCTTTTTGAGGTCCTTATTTTTCATAAAAATGATTTTCTTATCATATCATATTCTGCAATACAAATTTCCCGATTCGTTCGCCGGACTTGCCGTCGGTGAATTGACATTGAAATTCTACAAGTTTTTTTCTGTTTTCGCGGTCGATCGAAGGATTTTCCAGATATCTTCTAACCCACTCGGCGAGTTCATTTTCATTTGAAACCAATTTAATCGCTCCAGTTTGAAGCGCTTTTTTGTAATGCGACATTTTATAAAATTGCGTAGCGGATTTTAACATCGGCAAATTTTTCAATATTTCGAAATTAATATTTATTATCGGTTTATCAAAAATCGCAGCATCGATACTGATACTTGAAGCATACGATATCAAAAGGCTCGAGTGGTAAAGAGTATCCCCCAAATGCCAAAGTTCATCAAAACTCATATCCCAATCCCACGCCTCTCCCTGCTTTCCTGTAAAAACTTTTCCGGGATGTTCAAAAATCAATCCAGGCCTTTTTTTAATTTCATCCGCGCTCGGCTTGTCATAGGGATGGAAGCGCACCAGAAATTCTACGCCTTCGCCAAACTTTCCCTCGGATTTTAATTTTCGAAGCAAATCGATCATTTCCCAATCCGCGCCGGAAAACGCAAGGCCAATCGGGGCATATAAAATTAATTTATTTTTCGAATCAAATCCGATTTCGCGGAAAAATTCTTCGCGGCTTTTTCTTTTTCCAACGAAGTAATCATCGTATTGCGGAACGCCGCCCACAAAAATATTTCGAGGATTTACATAATTTAAATCTACCAGTTCTTTTTTAACCGTACTATTTAGAACAACAAATTTATCAGCTAGAAGCCGCAAAATGCACCGGGCGGTAGTCTTATCCCAAGAATTTATAAATCCGATGCTTTTTGTATTATATTTCTTCGCGGCGCGCAAAAAATGTATCTCCGGCTCATAAAATATATTAGCGAGAAATGCCAAGTCCGGTTTATATTTTTCGAAATATTTATCGTAATGATTATTTTTTACGAGCAGATAATCGAGATAGCGCGCAGATTTAATAAAATATTTTCTCCCCAGAACATAACTTAAAAACAACCCGCCGTAATACTGAAAAAAGCTTCCCCCGGATTTATATCTCATCCAGCGCCTAAGGCGCGTGGATTCCGTGTTGAGCATCGTAAACTTCAGCCACTGAAAAAATCTATCAAGACCTTTAATCCGGAAATCCTCGGCAATTTCGTAAAAAATCTTCGGATCGTTGAATTCTTTTTTATGGTACTCAACCCGTGCCGCATCTTTTGTAAAAATCACAATCCTCAAATCTAGCTCCGAGA
>JACOXM010000003.1 GCA_016176285.1 Candidatus Giovannonibacteria bacterium
GGCAATTGTAATATCAGCTCGCGCCATCTTTTTTCGGCTGGTGTTCCGCCGAAGCGGAACTAGGCCTTCAAAAAGAAGGCGCTCGCTTTAGCTTATAATTAAATCAGGTGTTAAATCAGGTGCGCCCATAGCTCAATGGATAGAGTACTAGTCTTCGGAACTAGTGATGGGGGTTCGAATCCCTCTGGGCGCGCACCGAATTTATGCGCAAAATACCTAAAGAAGTCCTCGGGGTTGTAAAAAAGCTCCAGGAGAATAATTTTGAGGCTTACCTTGTCGGCGGGTGCGTCAGGGATTTTGTGCTTGGGAAAAAACCAAAGGATTGGGATGTGACAACAAACGCAAAGCCCGAAGAAATCCAAGAGATATTTCCCGACAATTTCTATGAAAACCAATATGGAACCGTGGGCGTGAAGACTTCAGCAAAGGATCAATCCCTCGCAGTTATAGAGGTTACCCCCTATCGCATAGAAGCCAAATATTCCGATAAGCGGCATCCCGATAAAATCGAATTTGCTAAAGAGTTGGCCCAAGATCTTGGCCGCAGGGATTTTACGGTAAACGCGCTAGCTATGGATCTATCGAGATCCGATCTCGATATTATTGATTTAGTTGGGGGTGAGGAAGATCTAAAAAATAAAGTTATTCGGGCCGTTGGTGACCCCGACGAGCGTTTTAAAGAGGATGCTTTGCGTCTAATTCGGGCTATTCGTTTTTCGGCGGAATTAGGTTTTGAAATTGAAGATCGAACAAGGAAGGCTATTTGGGATAATTCAGGTCTCTTAAAGTTTATTTCCAAAGAGAGAATCCGCGACGAACTTAACAAGCTTTTAATGTCCGCAAGGCCGTCCGAAGGGATAGAGCTTTTGCGCGAATCCGGATTGTTAAAGGAGTTTATGCCGGAACTTCTTGAGGGGTATGGCGTAGACCAGAATTTGCACCATATTTATACGGTTTGGGAGCATAATTTGAGGGCACTTGCCCACTCAGCTAAAGAAGAATGGCCGCTCGATGTCCGGATGGCGGCTTTACTGCATGATGTCGGAAAGCCAAGAACAAAGCGCGGCGAGGGGAAATTTTCGACTTTTTACGGACACGATGTCGTCGGCGCGAAGATGGCGACGCAAATTCTCTCGAGGCTACATTATTCAAAGGACTTTATTGATAAAGTTGCAAAACTTATTCGCTATCACCTCTTTTATTACAACGTGGATGAGGTTACGGAATCATCCGTAAGGCGCCTTATCGCGAAAGTCGGCATAGAAGATATGCAGGATTTGATCCGGGTACGAATCGCAGATAGAATCGGCTCCGGCGTCCCCAAGGCCGAGCCCTATAAATTAAGGCATTTTAGGTTTATGGTTGAAAAACTTCAGCGCGACCCTATTTCCGCAGGAATGCTCAAGGTCAGGGGCGATGACGTGATGAAGATTTGTAAAATTGAGCCGGGACCGCGCGTTGGCTGGATTTTAGCGATATTGCTGGACGAAGTCCTCGATGATCCGAAGAAAAATACAAAAAAACACCTTGAAGAAAAAATTCAGCGCTTGTGTCCCCTGCCCGATAAAGAACTTGCATTACTTTCAAAGAAATCGCAGGAAAAGAAGCTTGCGCTAGAGTCCGGGGAGATTGAAGAAATCAAAAAAAAGCACTATGTTAAATAGTGCTTAGCTAGTTTCGGGGTGTAGTATATCGGTAGTACGCACGCTTCGGGTGCGTGAAGGCCGAGTTCGATTCTCGGCACCCCGACCAATCAGGGCCCATAGTAAATGGCATTACGCGGCATTTTCACCCCGTCACTTAATTCTCGCTTTCGGGCCTGTAGTTAAGTGGCATAACGGCGCATTCGCATTGCGCAAGCGGGGGTTCGATTCCCCCCAGGTCCACCATATATAAGTGACGGGGCAAGTTGCCGAGGCTGGAGTTCGATTCTCCATGGGTCCACCACTTCGCTCCCTATGGAGCTTCGAAGTGCAGAGCACAATAAAATAAAAAGAAGTAGTTATGAAAGGAAAAGATTTTGATACAAAAATTGCGCCAATTTCGTTTATAGATCTGGAGATGACCGGGCTTGAGAGTTCCAAGCACGAGATAATCGAAATCGGACTTGTTAAAACTTCCCAGCCAGGTCTGGAAGTTATAGAAACGTGGGAAATAAAGGTCAAGCCTCTGCACTTGGGGACGGCTGACCCTGAAGCGCTAAAAATAAGCGGATATGACGAAAATGCGTGGAAAAATGCCATAAGCTTGAAAGAAATGATGAATTTACTTGCTCCTAAGATAAAGGGCTCGATTTTAGCTGGTTTTAACGTATCATGCGATTATGCATTTTTAGATGTTGCCACGACACAAACAGGTATTCCACTAGATTTCCACAGGCGCATTCTAGATGTAAATGCTTTTATTTGCGGTAAGTTGGGTTGTATTTTTGGCGAGAAAGGATTAAGTTCTTTTTCAAAGGAATTTAATATCAATCTCGATAAGCACCACACCGCACTGGCAGACGCTATGGCTGCCTATGAGCTGTATAAAAAAATTAAATAGTTTCTCGTGAAACACTGCATTTACACAAAACTTTTGAGAAACGTTTCACAGATTAAGAATTTCTTTGTGAAACACGTGTGAAACATAGTTTCACGTGAAACACATGTAATATGCCATCTGATAAACGTAAATTTGGGGATATTTGTGAAAATTTGGCAATAAAGCACTTAAAGGGCAAATCATTTTCAATATTAGAAAGGAATTATCTTAAAAAATGGGGCGAAATTGACATAATCGCCGAAGAACGTGTTTCACGTGAAACGCATAACATCCATTTTATTGAAGTCAAAGGTCATATTGGCTCTGCGGATGTCCGGCCGGAATCTAATGTGCATTACTGGAAAACGAAGCGTTTATGGAGGGCAATTCAGACTTGGTTCTTAGAACATCCGGATTATGAAGATACGGACTGGCAGGTTGATGTAATGGCTGTTATGGTAGATTTACAGAATAGGAAAGCAAAAATTCGGTGGACCAAAAATATTATGTTATAACGGGGCTTTCCAGTAATACGGGCTGTAGTGTAACGGCTAGCACGAGTCCTTTGGGAGGATTTAGTCTGGGTTCAAATCCCAGCAGCCCGACACCATTTAACCACTAAAATTTATAGTTTCAAGGT
The DNA here is from genome assembly GCA_016176285.1 of Candidatus Giovannonibacteria bacterium. Lineage (GTDB taxonomy): Bacteria > Patescibacteriota > Minisyncoccia > JACPKW01 > UBA11713 > JACOXM01. The sequence continues at coordinate 3,164 of JACOXM010000003.1, forward strand.
CATAAAACCTTTATTTTAACGTCTTATAAGTAAAGCTCGATGAAAGAGAAAGATTTCCTTGCCGCATACGAGATGTATTCAGATGCCCTTTATAGGCATTGCTATTTTCGTTTGTTTGACAATGAAAAATCAAAGGATATAGTACAGGAGACTTTTGTTCGCACATGGAACTATACCCTGGCTGGCAAGGAGATATCTAATATTCGGGCTTTTCTTTATAGGGTATTAAATAACCTGATCGTTGACGAGATTAGGAAAAAAAAGTCTTATTCCCTAGAAGATCTGGCTGAAAATGGCTTTCAACCCACAGACAACAAGGCCGGAAAACAGAGGCTCGAAGTTGTTTCAGAGGTAAGGCATTTAATGAAATTCATAAACAAGCTTGGCGAAGAGAAGCGCCAGCTCTTGATGATGAGATATATGGATGGGTTGGGGCCAAAGGAAATTTCCCGTATATTGGGGAAGGGGGAAAATATAATTTCTGTCAGGTTGAACAGGGCAATAAAGGAATTAAGGCAAATCTACGATAATGGACATAATGGATGACTTAAAAAAAATTCAAGAAAAAATAAAAAAAATTGAGCTAACTCCGGAAGAAAAGAAGGAAATGAGGGATAATATCATTGCTGTTTTAAAGTCGCGGCCAAATCCGAGGGAAAATGAAGGAGGGGAGAACACTTTTCCCGTAAAATCTCCGTACGTTTTTAAATTTAAAAAGGCGCTTGCCTTTGCGGCTATAATTTTGGTAATAGCCGGCGGAATGAGCGTTTCTTTAGCGGCGGAAAACGCTCTTCCCGGCGACCTTCTTTATTCGGTGAAAATAAAAGTTAACGAGGGGCTCAGCGGACTTATGGCAAGATCAGACGAAGCCCAAGTGCGCTGGCTTGTTAAAACTGCTGAGAGGCGAATAGAAGAAGCAGAAAAAATGGCGGCCAGTGGAAAGCTGGATGTAAATTCGGCCAATAATATCGAAGACAATTTAGAGTCAAAAACTAAGAGACTTAAGGATAAGCTGAATTCCCTTGATGACAAGGAGAGCTTAGGAATAGGTGCGGACGTAGTCTCGAAGCTCGAAAATTCTTTGAGCGCACATGAGGAGGTTATAAAAAAACTCTCGCTTGATAAGGGGGAAGCCAAAAAAGATTTGGATTCAATTTTAAGCGACGTGAAGTCCGTAGCCGAATCAGTCAGGGAGAGTAGGAAAAATTTTGATCGGAACGCTTTTAAAAATAAAGACAATAAATTTATGGCCGCCCAAGTGCGTTTGAAGTTAGCGCAGGATTCTATAAAGGATGCGGAGAAAGCCCTTCAGGATTCGGGAAAAGCAGATGACGAAACGAAGAAAAAGGCCGCAGAGTCTATTTCTAGAGCTAAGGAAGTAATTTTGGAGGCCGAGGCAAAATTAAGAGACTCTGCCGATTCGGATACTCTGGAGAAACTCCACAGGGCGGTGGGTTTGTCGAATGAGGCAAGAGTTATGCTCGATGCGAATGTAAATTTGAATATTACGGGTTTGAATTTTTCTTCAAATGCCACAAATACCGAGAATGCCACGAGCAGCAATGATGAAAATAAGGGCGAGGGAAATCAGGATTCTGATAATAATGGAGGGGATAACGAAGGAGAGGGGAATTGATCATGCCGCCCGCGCTGGAAGTAAAAAATCTCGTTAAAAAATATTCAAATAAAACTGCGGTTGATAATATATCATTTTCAGTAAAACGCGGGGAGTTCTTCGGTTTTTTGGGGCCGAACGGAGCGGGAAAGACATCAACCATAAGCATGATTACGGGGACCGCGAAAATAACTTCCGGCGAGATAAAAGTTTTTGGGCATGATGTAGTTGCCAGTTACCGCGAAGCTAGAAAAAAAATCGGCATTTCGCCGCAGGAATTTAATGTTGATATTTTCGCCTGCCCACGCGATATTTTATATTTCGTTGCCGGATATTTTGGAATTCCCAAAAAAGAGCGGCTGGATAGGATTGACGTCGTTATAAATGAACTCGGCCTCAAAGATTATGCAGATAAAAAATTTCAGCATCTTTCCGGCGGCTATAAGCGCCGCGTTATGCTGGCGCGCGCCATGATTCACGATCCAGATTTACTTATATTAGACGAACCAACTTCGGGGGTTGATGTGGAACTTCGCCACGATCTCTGGCGAATTTTGACGGATCTCAATAAAAAAGGAAAAACAATTTTTTTAACAACGCACTATCTTGAAGAAGCCCAGCGCCTCTGCGATCGAATCGGAATTATTTTCAACGGCAAAATAGTCTCGCTCGAATCTAAAGATGAATTAATTAAAGACGGGAAATCGATAGAGGATCATTATCTGGCCCAAGTATCTGGGCAGCGAAACGGCGGAATATAAAAATGTTGAATTGTTGCATGGTACATTGTTTACGCTATCGCGCAAATAGTGTACCGGATGTATATGCTTTACCAAACAAAAAAGCCCTTTGGTATTTCTACCTCAGGGCTTTTGGTTTTTATTGAGTGATCTCCTTTTTATTCAATCATTGTTTGTGGTATTACTAACGCATCTCCACTTACGAAGGGTTCAAAATTTTTTCTAATGAACCACTCGTCAAGCAAGGCATTTGGCAACACTACAATCTTGGTGAACTGCGGTTTGACTCTCGGTGCTTGAGCTAAAATCGTAAGGGAGAGAGCCAATGTGAGAGCGATTCCTACCTCCTTAAGGTGCCGCCTGATATCCCAAGTATCTCGGAACAAATACCACTCGCCACGGAAGCTTCTACAGATAATTCTATTTGTGAATGGGATTGAAAGCATCCATCTTCCGCTTGGAGTGATTGGCATTTTCCCAACCAGCGTTGGGGCGTTTGCCTGAGGCACTGATGTTCCCGGCAGGAATTGATGAAGGGTGGACAGAAGTTTTCGGAATCTTCTCATTGGAATACGAAGGTGTTCCGTTCCAGCAACCGGCATCGCATGGAATAGTTTATGATTTCTAATTCCGAGACGATCCAGAGTCATAAGTAGTCTGCTAAGAATTTCTGGTTTGTCATTCACGCCTCGCAAAACCACTGTCTGATCCATAATATCAACACCACTCGATTGGATGTTCTTTATAGCTCGGATTGCCTCACTGGCCAGTTCACAAGGATGATTTACATGAGTCACGATGCGAAATGATGCATTCCGCGATTTCATGCGTGAAGCAAATTCTCTGAACATTTCGAGAAGCTCGGTATCATAGAATCGCATCGGCAGATCCACTACAAGCCGCGTTGCCAACCGGAGAACTTGGACCGTTTCACTTTTTACGAGAGGTTCAAGTATTTCTCTCAGCTGTTTATTGTTGCGCGTAAGAGGATCCCCACCAGTAACAAGGATGTGCGGCGTTTTTCTTTCGATAGCTTCTTTTACAGCCATCTGGACTTCTTCCAAATCCCCAGTGATTTGAGAAGCTTCGCCGTGCGCATCTCCCACTTCCCTGAAACAAAATGAGCAGTGGCGCGCGCATGTCGCGGTTGCTATGATGATGTCCGTATTTGGATACATGTTTTCGAGTGCCTGCGTTTCGGTATCAGACCCCTTTCCAGTAAACAAGATTTTAAGAAACGCTGGAATTGGTAAGCGCTCCCAAATTTTCGAAGAAGCCAAATCATGCCGTTTTGCCCAGACCCACTGATGTTCGCTATCTTTCGATGAGGTCGGCAGAATGGATTGCAAGCTTTCCGCCCGGTATCCTTCGGGATCAGAATCTTTCAAACTTAGCAGCAACTTAACATTATAAGGCGTTAATCCGATGCGTCGGCGCCTTGGCTCAAAATTAGAGTCTAAAAGCCCGATTGCTACCAGTTGGTCTGTGTTACTGCAGATCGCCTTATATTGCATTTGCCATTTCCAGTTATTCCAATCACTAGACCCTGCTTTCAAGACATCAACGATATTTGTAGTTTTCATGATTTTCCCCTTCTGTATGTTTTCAACGATCTTTATTTTCTGCAATCATTATAGCTTAATATTTTAGATATGTCAATATAATAAGACAAGTATATCAATATAGATTGGCTATGTTCTAAAATTTGCTTTATTTAAAGGTTTTTTGATATGATAAAAATATGTCTAAAATAGTAGACATTATATGAAAACATTAGAAAATTCGCTTGGATATATTGGTTTTAAACCGAAAGAAGCAGAGATTTATTTGGCGCTTTTGGAGCTGGGGGAAGCTTCGATTATTCAGATTGCCAAAAAAGCGGGAATAAAGAGGACAACGGTTTATAACATCATCCCGGATTTTGTTAATCGAGGGCTTATTACTGCGGCGGTCAGAAAAAAGCGAAAAGTTTATTTCATTGAAGACCCGCGCTACCTCGCCACGGATTTGAAAGAAAAGGAAAGTGCAATAGATAAACTTATGCCGGAACTTTTGGCGATCCAGAATATTTTGCCGTCAAAGCCCCGAATTACATTTTACGAAGGGATTGGCGGGATGAAAGAGCTTTACCAAGACACGCTCAACAGCTTAAAAGTAGGGGATAAAATTTTAAGCTATACCGGCCTTTCAGATTTTTCCAAATTGATGCCGCAAGAATATAACGAATACTATATAAAAGAGAGAGTTAAGAAAAAAATTCGCATAAAAATTATCGCGTCCCCGTCGCCTACGGCGGAAGAATGGCAAAAAACAGCTGCCCCGGAGCTTCGCGAGATTAGGATTGTCCACGATATGCCATTTCGGTTTGATGCAGATACAGAGATATATGCCAATAAAGTCGCATTGATTTCTTATCGGGAGAATTTTCTAGGCGTTATTATAGAGAGTAAAGAAATCAGCCAAATGCAAAGATCGGCGTTTGAATTGATGTGGAATTTGCTTTCGAAATAGAGTATATTTTATAAATTATATGGAATGAATCCCGTTAGAGATTAAAAAAGTTTATGTTTTATACTTACATTTTACAAAGCGCGAAAAGTGATTATTGGTATACGGGGAGTACAAAGGATCTACGGAAACGCTTTAATCAACATAATTCTGGAAAATCCTCCTATACAAAAACCCGAGGACCATATAAACTTATTTATTACGAAGCTTGTTTAAATGAACAAGACGCAAGGTCGCGAGAATTATATTTAAAAAGTGGCATGGGCAAGCGCTATCTTAAAAATAGATTAAAGCGTTTCCTATCTCTAACGGGATGAACTGGATAGGGCTACAAACTTTTATTACGCAGGAACTTTTGCGGATTAAGCGCGTCTGGGTACAGACGCTTATTGCGCCGTGGATTTCGGCACTTCTTTATATTTTGATTTTTGGGCAGGTGGTAGGGAGGAGGATTGGCATGATTGTGCCGGGGGTTTCGTATATTGATTTTGTCGTGCCGGGGCTTTTGATGTTGAACGTAATGCAGTCCGCGTTCGGACACACTTCGTCTTCGTTATACTTCCAAAGGTTCGTGCGGCACATCGAGGAATTATTGACGGCGCCCTTGTCGTACATGGAAATGATCGCGGGATATGTAACGTCCGGGATAACGCGGGGCGTAATCGTCGCGGCGGGTGTTTACACGATCGCGCTATTTTTTACGATAACGTCCGTAAGCCATCTTTTTCTTTTTATTTTTTACGCGGTATCGGTCGCGCTGATTTTCTCTTTGCTCGGGCTCTTGGTCGGATTATGGGCGGAGAGTTTCGAGCAGTTAATGATTCCGCAGACCTTTTTAATTATGCCGCTCACTTTTCTCGGGGGACTTTTTAATTCGATTCATATGTTGCCGGAAAAATTCCAGTGGTTTGTGCGGATTAATCCGTTCTTTTATTTTGTCGACGGGCTTCGGTATTCTATGGTTGGCGTTTCCGAATCGAACAGGAATTTTGGAATTTTTCTAATTCTTGCTTTGGTAATCGGGCTTAGCACTTGGGTCTGGATATTATTCAAAAGGGGATATAAAATAAGGGCTTAAGAAAATTTAAACAATGCGGCTGTAGTATAGTGGCCATTATGGCTGCCTTCCAAGCAGCAGATGCGGGTTCGACTCCCGCCAGCCGCACACAGTAAATCATAAAACGAAAAATGCCCGGAGAGCCGGGCTTTTTCGAATGATAAGTTTATATTTATCTTCCGCGCCTGCGGTGGTTGTGTATTCCTTCGTTGTGTTCGTGTTCAACTTCAAGGCCTGCGGCTACTTCCGCGTCGCGGCCACGGACTTCCACTGATTCCGTGCCCCTGCCCCGTAGTTCCGCCTCGTGCCTGACTTCGTTTTCCACCTCTTTCGCAGAGGCAATGCCTATTAAACCCGCAGAGGCTAAAAGGGCAATGGTGGCTATGGATAAGGATTCACGGATAAATTTGTTTTTCATAATATACTCTAAATATTATTTCTTCTTGCGACCTTTCTGTTATTGAAGCCGCAACTTTTTAGAATCTATTACACTCAATACATATTCAACTTTTGGTCGGCTATTTTTTCGTATTCTTCAATTTGACGCAAAAATGCTTGAGCATTTTCTTTTTTAGCCAAGTCAGCTAATTCGTGCAGCATCGTATCAAATTTTAAATAAAGCTTTTTACATTCTTCCGTTGTATATTTACCGGCCTCTCCAGTGAGGTTCAATTTTCCGAGCTCTTCATTAGTGATCGCCGTCGCTTTCTCGAGTTCTCCGGAACCGACTCTCGAGGGATTCTTACTAAATCTTTCAAACTCGCCTTCTGCGAAATTTAAGGCAAGCTCTGCCTTTCTATACTGATTCCCTGCTGCCATTATACGGATTTGGTTTACGGAGTATCTTACTTGCGTATTTAGCGGTTCGTAAAAAGCCGCGCTAAGCGCGAAGAGAAGAAGCGCCGCTATAGCGCCGGATAAAATTAAATGGCTGAATGGCCAGTAAATAAAATAAGGCGACTGCTGCGGTTTTTCTTTTTTGGCGGCTTCGATGCGCGCAAAAACTTCTTTTTTTAAAAGCGAAAGCTCTGGCTGTTTGGGGCCGAGTTTTTTAAGTTTTTTTATTTGTTCAATTATTTCTTCTTCGTTCATACGTATTCCCTAAGCTTTTTTAATGCCCGGTGGATTACAACCCGCGTGGCGTTTTCGCTTTTATTTAAAATTGCTGAAATTTCCGGAATTGAAAGCTCGTCTATGTAGTACATATTAAGCGCGTCGCGATCTTCATCGCGTAGTTTCGACATAGCCTGCAAAATATGCTCCGATTGATACTTTGTTTCGGCGATTTCTTGCAGATTTTCTCCTGAGGGCAGCATAGATTCCGGTATCTGGTCGAGCGACATGTTTTTATTTTGCGATTTTCGGTAATGATCGACTACGAGCCCCCTCGCGATCGTATACAAGAGGGCGCGTTCGTTTCGTATTTCTTCGCCCCGGGACATTTTTTGCCAAAGTTTCACGAAAGCCTGCGCAGTAATATCTTCCGCGGCGGCGTAATCTGAAACCTTGAAAAATATGAAGCGCAATATCGTTCCCGAGTAAAGCTCATAGGCTTTTTCAAGCGCTATTTTATTGTCGGTTTCTTCCATACCCGAAGCCGTTATATGCACGAGTTTATTACACTAATTTAACACGGAGTAAGAGAAAAACAATAATATGCGTCTTCTAAGAAAAGGCCGATTTTTTATTAATGAATAATAATTAATTTATTTTTTATGCTTGGAGATTATGAAGTGATGGCCAATTTGCCTGCGGTGGACTTAGGGCGCGCGAAGGAATTCTATGAAGATAAGCTTGGATTAAAATGCATAAAAGAAGACGAGTATCAGATTACCCTTGAAGCCGCAAATGACACAAAAATCAATCTTTATAAGCGCGCTCCCACCAAAGCAGACCACACTGCGGCGGCATTTTTTGGGATCGAGGATTTGGAAGATCTAGTTTCTGATTTAAGGAATAGCGGAGTGGTGTTTGAGGAATATGATATGCCTGGGCTCAAGACCGTAAACGGCATTGCGACCATGGGGGATATAAAAGCGGCGTGGTTCAAGGATTCGGAAGGAAATATCATCTGCATCGGCACGGAGATGTTTTGAAAATTTTCATCGAACGCTCAAAAAATCCCCCTGTTGCAGGGGGATTTTTTATATTTTATTGTTTAGTAAAGTACTAAAACTAACCAGGAGGTAAGAAAAAATGAGCCAAGCTTTAAAAATTTTAGAGAGGGTCGGTGCAATCTTGCGAAACGACCATTTCGTTTATACGAACTGGCTACACGGATCTGAATACGTGCTGAAGGACGCGCTCTTGCCGCACGTGGAGGACACGTCGAAAATCTGCAGCTATATTGCAAGCCACTTCACCCGAAATTACCGTTTTCTCGGGGACGAGCAAAAGATTCAAGTCGTTGCGGCTCCAGCTGTAGGTGCGGTAGCGCTCGGGTCATGGGTGGCGTACTGGCTTTCCATGTATTCCGGGAAAAAAACTCTTTTCGTATATGCTGATAAGACCCCCGATGGTTCGTTTATCTTCAAACGGGGGTATGGAAAATATCTCTACGGAAAAAACGTTCTCGTGGTTGAGGACGTCTTAACCACCGGAGGATCCGCAAAAAAAGTTGTCGAGGCCGTAAAGCTTGCGTCAGGCACAGTTCTCGGCGTCGGAGCTCTTTGTAATCGGGGAGATATTACGGCGAAGGACGTCGGGGATGTTCCCGAACTACATTCGCTGACGGAAATTCGGATGCAAGCTTGGCTAGGGACGGATTGCCCGCTGTGTAAAAAGGGAGTCCCAGTTAACGAAGAAATTGGCCATGGATCCGAATTTGTGAAGCGGAGAGCCGCCGCGTAATCAAATCAAAAGGGCACCCTTTCGGGCGCCCTTTTAAAATTTCCGTATTCTCCGATTTATTATTTTACCGCGTCCTTGAGACCTTTGCCTGCTTTGAATTTCGGGACTTTCATAGCCGGTACGTTTACAGTCGCGCCGGTTTTCGGGTTGCGGGCTGTTCTTGCTTTGCGGTTTTTCACGACAAAGGATCCAAATCCCGCGATCGAAACCTCGTCGCCCTTTTTCAGGCAGTCCGCAATCGAGTCAAAAACAAAATCGACGACTTCTTCTGCGTGCTTTTTGGAAACTTCGACTCCTTTTTTGGAGTGAAGGTCCCATAATTTCTGTGCTAGTTCAGCTTTATTCATTTAACTTAAATAAATTCTATCAAACGACCTTTATCATTGTCTAAAAACCATTATAACACAAAGCAAATTAGGCACTACCTCGCGTATTCCACAACCCTGTTTTCGCGGATTACCTGGACTTTAATCTCTCCCGGGTATTTAAGCTCCTGTTCGATGCGGTTTGCGATATCCCTTGCAAGCGTTTTCATTTCAAGATCGGAAATTCTCTCTGGAGTCACGAATACCCTGATTTCCCTTCCGGCCTGAATTGCGTAAGATTTTTCAACGGTATCGAAAGATAAGGCAATTCTCTCCAAATCTTCAAGCCTCTTGATGTAATTTTCAATTGAATCTCTTCTTGCCCCTGGACGCGAAGCCGAAATAGCGTCCGCAGTTTGGACGATTATCGATTCAAGCGTTTCGTAGGGATATTCTTCGTGGTGGGATTGCATAGCAATGATAACTTTTTGGTCCACATTGAATTTTTGGAGGATTCTCCTTCCTATTTCCACGTGTGTTCCCTGGATTTCATGGTCCACGGCTTTTCCTATGTCGTGCAGAAGCGCGCCTTTTTTCGCGATTGCGACATCGCCGCCGAGTTCGGAGGCGAGCATGCCTGCCACGTGCGTCATTTCAATGGAATGTTGCAAAACATTTTGCCCATAGGATGTCCGGAATTTTAATCTGCCGAGAAGCATCAAGAGGCGCGGATCAATGTCGAAAATCCCAACTTCGAACGAGGCTTTTTCTCCCGCGTCCTTAATCATTTTTTCAACGTCGTTTTTGGCTTTTTCAACCATCTCCTCGATTTTTGCGGGCTGAATTCGCCCGTCCAAAATTAGGTTTTCCAAAGCAATTCTGGCGACTTGCCTGCGCACGGGGTCAAAGCTCGAAATAACAACTGATCCGGGCGTGTCGTCCACGATTATTTCAACTCCCGCAGCGCGTTCGAGCGCTCTGATGTTTCTGCCTTCTTTGCCGATAATTTTTCCCTTGATGTCGTCAGATGGAATATTTACCGCGGTAGTTGTAACTTCGGACGCGGTGGAGGACGCGATTCTCTGGATAACTGAAGCTAAAATGTCCCGGGCTTTTTGCTCGAGCTTATCCTGCCCGAATAATTCAACTTTCTGAATCCTGGCGAGAATATCAGTTTCAAATTTTTTCTCGACCGCGTCCAGGAGTTCCTTTTTGGCCTCGTCTTCCGAAAGGTTGGCTATTTTTTGAAGTTCTTCCTGTTTTCTTTTATCTAAATTTTCCGCCTCCTCCCTGATTTTTCTTACCTCTTCCACTTTCTTTTTTAGGCTCTCTACGTCCTGCTCAAAAACGGCCCTCCTTTTTTCGAGTGCTTCGTCTTTTTCCAGAACCTTTTCTTCTAATTTTCTTAGCTGGCTTTCACGCTCTTTTGTCTCCTGCTTCGATTTATCAAGTATTTCCTCTGCGCGATTTTTTGCATCTTCAACTGTTTTGACTGACTGGTTTTTCGCATCCAGCAGTATAGATTTTACCTCTACTTCGAGAGAATTTTTTCGATATTGCGCTATTATTTGGCGCAGGAAATAGCCGAGAACCGTTCCCCCGGCCACAGACATGAGCGCCACCAGCCACGGTGACGATAAGATCATAGTGTTTTTTGGGATTTAAAATGATTTCCAAAAATAAATCAAAAAGAAATAATACCCGAATAATATCAGAAGTTTTCGAATTAGGCAACAGATGATAAAATAGCGAAATGATAGTGCTTGTAATTATGGATGGCCTTGGTATGACGCAAGATTCGGAGTCTACCCTCTGGCTCGCTAAAAGAGATAATTTTGACCGTTTCGAAAAATACTTTCCCTTCACGACACTTCAGGCCTCCGGCATAGCGGTTGGTCTTTCCTGGGGTGAGGCTGGCAACTCGGAGGTGGGGCACCTGACCTTGGGCGCCGGAAAAACCATTTACCATCATCTCCCGAGGATTTCTATATCAATCCAAGACGGCAGTTTTTTTGAAAATGAAACCCTTAAAAAAGCATCCCAAAAAGTCAAAAATAGCGGGGGCGCCTTGCATTTAATCGGACTTTTCTCTTCCGGGTCAGTCCACGCCTACCCGGACCACCTTTACGCGCTCTTGGAGTTCGCGAAGAGGGAGGGGCTTCCTAAAGTAAAACTCCATCTTTTTACGGACGGTCGAGATGCGCCGCCCAAGGAATCTGGAAAATTTATTGAATCGCTGGATTTTAGGATTTCAAAACTTTATCCGTTTGCTAAAATAAGTTCCTTGATTGGGAGGGAATACGCGATGGACAGAGATGGGGATTGGCTTAAAATTGAAAAAACTTACAACCTATTAGCGAGGGGCGAGGGCAATGTTTTTGAAAACGCCTCGCAATATATCAACAGCCAATATGATAAAGGGCTTACGGATGAATTTATCGAAGCGGGTTTTTCCGGGGGAGATGATTCGCGGATAAGAAAGGGCGACGCCGCGATATTTTTTAATTTCCGCGAGGATTCCGCCAGGGAATTGACATCTGCGTTCGTGGATACGAGTTTTGATAAATTTCCGCGCCAAAAAGTAGAGGAACTTTTTTTCGTAACAATGACGGAATATCAGGAAAGGTCCCAGGCGCTTGCCGCTTTCGGGCCGCTCGATATAACGTCGCCTCTTGCGAAAATTCTTTCTGAAAATAAATTAAGGCAGTTTCATATTGCCGAAACGGATAAGTACGCGCACGTTACATATTTTTTTAACGGCGGAAATGAAAATCCGTATCCCGGGGAAGACCGGCTCCTGATTCCTTCCTTGCCTAGCTCGCAGTACGAAAGAAATCCGGAAATGTCCGCGAGGAAAATAACCGAAGAAGTCCTCTCTCGAATGGTAAATTTTGATTTCATTCTTGTTAATTATGCAAACGCTGACATGGTCGGGCATACTGGAGATTTTGAGGCAACCGTTAAAGCTTTGGAGGTTTTGAATGGAGAGATCGCAAAAATTGCGGAAAAGGTTCTTTCAAGAGACGACATTCTTATAATTACCGGGGACCATGGGAATGCGGAAGAAAAAAGATACCGGGTTTCTGGGGAAAAAAGAACCAAGCACAGTACGAATCCAGTCCCATTCTATTTGATAAGTAAAAAATTTGAACGCGAAGAGCCTAGATCAAGCGCGGAAATTACACAGCTCCATAACAAAGTCGGCGGGGTTATCTCTGACGTCGCCCCGACGATCCTCGAACTTTTGGGAATTCCCAAACCCCCCGACATGGCCGGCGTCTCCCTTCTCGAAGAACTACAAGTAAAAATAAAATAAAAAACCGGAAGTAAGAGGGGTCTTGGGCACAGGGCCATTATCCCCGTGAGGGGCCCCCAGAAGGAGGGACTAGGGAGACTCCTCCTACTTCCGGTTTTTTATAATTTCTGTTTATTTTTTGCTTTTGCTTTCCGCGGCCCCCGACCCGTTTTTTGTTTTTATTATTTGATCTACAATTCCGTACACTTTTGCTTCGGGCGCGTCCATATAAAAATCTCTGTCCGTATCTTTTTCTATTTTACTAAGAGGCTGGCCGGTGTGGCGAGAAATGATTTTATTTACTTTGTCCCTGATTCTTATGATGTGGTCAGCGGTAATTTTTATATCCGTGGCCTGCCCTTCCGCAGCGCCAAACACCTGGTGTATCATAATTTCGGAATTGGGGAGGGCATAGCGTTTGCCGCTCTCTCCGGCTGCCAATAAAACTGCTGCTGCGGACGCGGCAAAGCCGACGCATATCGTGGAAACGTTTGGCTTTATATGCTGCATTGCGTCGTATATTGCAAGAGCAGCGGAGACGGAGCCACCAGGTGAATTAATGTATAAGTTTATGTCTTTTTTTGGGTCTTCGTGCTGAAGGAAAAGAAGTTGTGCTATAACGGTGTTAGCAACAGCGTCATTAATCGGGCCGCCGAGAAAAATAATACGTTCCTTAAGCAGCCGCGAGTAAATATCGTAAGCCCGCTCGCCGAAATTTGTTTTTTCAATAACTGTCGGGATTAAAATTTGATTGTATTCTTCGTTCATAAAAGTAAAGTTACTATTAGAAAAAACAAAAGTCAAATTAGATCCTCGACAAATTTGTTATTTGGTGCTAGCATTCACGCGAATAAATTCGGAGGTGCGCACATGAAAAAAACAGCCGTTTTTCTTTTTGTTTTGGTTTGGGTTCTGACATCCTGCGTTGAGAATAATACTCTCAAGGGTAGGGCGAAGCGTCTGGCCCAGACCGGCGAGTGGGTCGTGACGAGGATCGAGAGGAGGACGGATTCACTTGTGGTCATTTTCGAGACTGGAAACCAGAGAGAAGTGGTTATTGCCGAGCCGGGGCTCCCGCATTTCGAGGACTATCTGCGGCTCAAAGCCGGCGATAAAATAATTTTCACTTTCGATCCCGGCGGCAAGGATAATTACCTGCAGGCCTTTCTCTGGCCTGCAAAAAAGGATAGGTTCTTCTGAAACTTAGCGAGGAGACAAGGATGAAAAAAATTTCAGTTGAGACGGAGCTCGCCTTTTTTAAGAGAATTAAACGCAATAAATGGGCAAGATATATCAGCGTCTTGAAGCGATCTTGGAGAAGAGCCTGTCTTCGATATAATGCACGAAAAAAAGTTTTCGTTCTGGGCAGTTTGACGCACAGCCGGTTGGCGCAGCCCTATATTAGGTTTGTGAACGAATTTCTAAAAGAAAGGGGCTATGAAGTTCTTTCCGACCATAATGGCGCGGATCAGCCGGTAAAAAATTTTCTAGAGACTATCGGCAGTTCCGAAAGGCACGATGTGGAAACGCTCCACAATCTCTTTCGGGATAACGACAACAGATGGATTCGCGAATGCGGCTTTCTTGTTGCGGAGTTGAGTCAGCCAAGCTTGGGCGTTGGAGGCGAATGGGAAAATTGCCGCCTAAAACCAGAACTCGGCTCATTCGTAACCCCGATGCTCGGGATTTATCAGGATGGCTCGAAAGTGTCGCCATATATTACCGGCATCGCAGAGTATGAACGGGAATACATTTGGTTCCGTCCATATAAAACAAAAGATGATTTAGTTCGAATTCTCACACAATTTCTCAAAGAGTTCACATAAACCAAAAGAGGCCCCGCATATGCAAGGCCTCTTTTAAAATTGAGTTTATTTCTAAAGGAATCTAACGAGCATTAGCGCCACAATATTTACGATTTTTATCATCGGGTTTATTGCGGGACCTGCGGTGTCTTTGTAGGGATCGCCGACGGTGTCGCCTGTAACCGCGGCTTGATGCGCGGGGGATTTTTTGCCGCCGTAATTTCCTTCCTCGATATATTTCTTCGCGTTATCCCATGCCGCACCCCCCGAAGTCATTGCTATAGCCTGGAAAAGACCCGTGATGATTACTCCGATCAGGAGACCACCCAATGCCTTTGGGCCGAAAATGAATGCAAATAAAATTGTAACAACCAATGGAAGAAGGGCGGGCAAAACCATTTCTCTTAGTGAAGCTTTAGTAACAATATCTACAGCTCTTGCGTAATCCGGCTTATCTATCCCTTCCATAATTTTTTTCTCGCGAAACTGCCTTCGGACTTCTTCAACTATGCTTCCGGCCGCTTTGCCTACCGCGAGCATGGAGAGTGATGCGAAAATATACGGCAAAATTCCGCCTATAAATAATCCCAAGATAACCAAAGGGTCTTGCAAGGGGAATGTGGTTCCCTTACCAAAATTTTCAAGCTCCGAAGCATAGGCGCCGAAAAGAACCAGTGCCGCAAGCCCAGCCGAACCAATGGCATACCCTTTTGTAATGGCTTTTGTTGTATTTCCAACTGCATCTAGCGCGTCCGTTACTTCCCGGACCTCCGAGCTAAGGCCGGACATTTCGGAAATGCCTCCGGCGTTGTCAGTTATCGGCCCGAAAGAATCAATTGCTACAATTATTCCCGCGAGCGAGAGCATGCTTGTCGCGGCGATTGCGATTCCGTAAAGGCCGAAAAGATAAAATGCGAAATAACTTCCGAGCGCGATTGCGGCAATCGGGAGCGCTACGGATTCCATCGAAACCGCGAGGCCCATTATTATATTTGTCCCGTGTCCGGAATTTGATGCCTTCGCAATATTTTTAACCGGCCTGAATTTTTTTGAAGTGTAATATTCTGTGAAAATAACAATAAAAACCGTTACAAGGATTCCGATGACTGCCGTTAAATAAACTTTTAGCGGATCTCCTGATAAGGTTTTAATTTGCTCGCCTAATAAATCTGCGCTTATTCCATCCGGATGTACGAACATATTTGTTATCGGCCAGAAAAGAATCAATGAGAGAACAGCGCTCGCGATAAGCCCTTTATATAAACCCGCCATGATATTTTCTTTTTTCTTCGCGCCGACAAATAAAGAGCCGATAATGGAAGCTATTATAGCGCCGGCCCCGATTGTTAATGGATAGAGTATTGCGGAATTAGTATCCGGAAAAAGCAGAGTTCCAAGTAATATGGTGGAAATAAGGGTAACCGCGTAAGTTTCGAAGAGATCTGCCGCCATTCCGGCGCAGTCCCCGACATTATCCCCGACGTTATCGGCTATTACGGCGGGGTTTCGCGGGTCGTCTTCGGGAATTCCCGCTTCAACCTTTCCAACTAAATCCGCGCCGACATCCGCGCCCTTCGTGTAAATTCCGCCGCCCAATCGCGCGAAAACTGAAATTAGGGATCCTCCAAAACCCAGGCTTAAAAGAGCGGAGATATCTTTTGTAAATATCCAAAAGCCGCAAATTACAATTAGGCCTAAGGAAACAACAAGAAAGCCTGTCACAGAACCGCCAATATATGCGAGAGAAAAAGCTTCTGAAAGGCCTTTTTTGGCGGCTTCGGCCACTTTAACGTTTGATTTAACGGCTGTCATCATTCCGAGATACCCTGCGAGTGCGGATGCGGCGCCCCCGATCAAGAATCCAACGGAGCTTTTTAATCCAAAAAAATATAAAAGAGTGAGAGCAACGATAATTGCTACGATGCCCACGACTTTATATTGTCTTTTGATGAATGCCCTTGATCCTTCTTCGATTGCGCCCGAGACTTCTTCCATTTTTTCGTTGCCCTTTGGCGCGTTTTTAATTTTGAGACTGGCCCAGACTGAAAAGATAATCCCCAATACCCCAATGCCAGCCAGATATATTAAAAAATTGTTCATACAATTTTATTGTTTTTCCTGCACCTCTTCGCCTTCTTCGTTTACCGAAGTAACGGTTTCTCCTGTTCGCGAACGAATATCTATTTTATACCCGGTCAATTTAGCTGCGAGCCTTACGTTTTGCCCGGCTTTTCCGATTGCCAAAGAGAGCTGGTCTTCCGCCACTTTTACTTCCGCTTCTTTTCTATCTGCTTTTACTTCAACTTCCAAAACTTTAGCAGGCGAGAGGCTTTTCGCGATAAACTCTTCAGGATTTTCCCTCCATTCAATTATGTCTATTTTTTCCCCGCCGAGCTCTGAGATAACTGTTCCGACGCGAATTCCTTTCTGTCCAACGAGCGAACCTACCGGGTCCACTCCGTCTTCATGGGAAGAAACTGCTATTTTTGTTCTTAGTCCCGCTTCCCTGGCGATGGATTTTACCTCAACTACGCCGTTTTGTATTTCAGGCACTTCTGTTTCGAAGAGTTTTGCGACAAAACGAGGGTGCGAGCGCGAAAGATACAGCCCAGGGCCCTTAGGATTTTTTTCAGCCAATATTAAATATGCTTTGATTCTCTCGCCGATTCGGTAGCGTTCGCCGCGAACTTGCTCTTCTTTGGGAAGGAGAGCGGTGGCGCGTCCAAGGTCCAAGAAAACATTTTTTCCTTCGATTCTTTGGACTATCCCGGATACGATTTCACCTTCCTTTGAGGCATATTCGGTGTAAATTGATTCTCTTTCCGCTTCGCGTATTCTCTGAATAATGACCTGCTTTGCGGTTTGCGCCGCAATTCTGCCATACTCATCTTTGGTTTCAAGGGGAAATACTAATTCATCGCCAAGTTTTGCGTCCGGCTTTGTTTTTTTGGCCTCCTCGAGCATTATGTGGCGCTCTGGATTGAAACGCACCTTTTTGGGCTCGCCCTCAACTTCTGCCTCGGCTATTTCGGCTTCCCGCCCAGAAGCTTCTTCGGGGCGAGGTTCGCCCTCTTCAATGGCGGCGCCCTCTTCCTCGTTCTTAAGCATAGACTCGTCCACGACGATTTTAACCTGAAAAAATTGGGCTTTTCCCATTTTTGGGTCGAATTTCGCTCTTATAATTTGGCCCCTCTTGCCATAATCCTTTTTGTAGGCGGCGGACAAAGCCATTTCTATCGTTTCAAGTATTTTTTCCCTGGGGATGCCGCGTTCAACAAGAACCTCCTCAAGCGCGTTTTGAAAATTTTTTAGATCTAGTGTCATGAGATTAAATTAGCCCGTTCAGAGAACGGACATTATTAATAGTTTATCAGATTAAATAAAAATACACAATAGAGTTCGGGTTTTTGCTCTATAATGAAAAGAACATGGAGAAGGAACATTCTAGTAGCCTAAATGTAGTTGAGAGGTGTAGGGAATTGCACGTGCCTCTGTGGCAGTGCCCCCATTTTCTTTTTATTATGATGGGGGTCATTATTTCCCTCTCAATAATTACAACGCATTTGGTGGCGACGAGTTACGCGGACGTGGAACCGGAAACGGTAGTTTCTATTATTTCCGCGCTCACTATTTTTCTTTTTGTCTTAGGAAATGCAATTGTAAAAGCGTTTGAAAAAGTTACTGAGGCTTCCCATCTTAAATCCGAATTTATCGCGATTATTTCCCATGAGTTGAGAAATCCACTCGCTTCCATAAAATGGCGGATTGATACTCTTTTTGAAAAAGATCAAGTTCCTGCGGACGAGTATACTAGCTCGTTAAGGATCATAAATAATTCAAACGAGAAGATGATCGGCTTAATTAATGATCTTTTGGATATAAACAGAATTGAGGACAGAAGATTCAGCCTCTCGCCTGCGATTTTTTCCTTAAATGAGCTTACGGAAGAGATAATAAAATCTTTTGAACCAATTGCGGCGGCTTCAAATCTGAAATTTTTAGTGTTAACGCCAAAAACCCCGAACTGGGTAAAGGCCGATAAAACCAGGATAAAGTCTGTTATCACGCGCTTTGTTGATAATGCCGTGCGCTATTCTACTTTGCCCGGAGAAATAACTTTAACGCTTGAGGATTTAGGGGGATATGTAAGGTGGTCCATAACTGATCAGGGTGCGGGGATTCCTATGGATGAGGCCAGGAATATATTTTCAAATTTTTTCAGAGCTTCAAATATCCTCCGCTACCAGACGGAGGGGCTTGGTGTTGGTCTTTATCTGTCCAAATACATTATTGAAGCGTCCGGTGGAACGGTCGGGTTCAGGACGCTGGAAGGGCACGGCTCCACTTTTTACTTTTCCCTTCCTAAAACAACAGTCTGAAATGGCGAAAAAAATCTTAATAATTGAAGATGACGCGTCGTTGGCCGAAAATCTCGAGAAAACCATAAAGGCCGCCGGTTTCGAAGTCTATGTCTGTCACGATGGCGAAACTGGCTTTAAATTTATCCAGGAAAAAATACCTGACCTGATTCTGCTGGATTTGGTACTTCCGAAAAAGCACGGGTTCAAGATAATGGAAGAAATGGCAAAAAGTCCGGAATTGAAAAATATTCAGGTTATTGTTTTGACAAATCTCGAAAGTCCGAACGATATTGAACAGGCTTCCTCGCTTGGCATAAAAGCCTATCTGGTTAAAGCCAACTATACGCCTTCGGAGATTCTGAAAAAAGTTCAGGAAGCGCTTCAAGGTTAAATGAAATCTTATGAAAATTGAAACCAAAAGACTCAAGTCGTTTTTGCTTGATTCGGGTTTATTGGATGCGAAGTCTTTGGAGGCGGCGGAAAAAAAGACTGATAAAAACGGCAAAAATTTACAGGATGAATTATTGGGAGAGGGAAAGCTGACGGAAGAGGATTTGTCGCGCTTGCAGGCCTACATATTGGGAATTCCTTATGTTGACCTAGAACACCAAAAAATTCCCGAAGAAATATTAAGGATTATTCCTGAGCCAATAGCCAGGACGCACAATATCATTGCTTATAAAAAAGACAAAAGCGACTTGGAGGTTGCCATGCTTGACCCTGAAGACCTGGAAACTATTGAGTTTATAAAAAAAACGTCGAACCTTAAAATTTTGCCGAGGTTGACGAACAGAGCGTCAATAAAGAACGCGATTTCGCAATACAGAAGGTCCCTGGAAGCGGAATTCGGCGACATAATAAAAAAGGAAGCAAAAGACGTGATAATGGCAGCTCCAGTTATTGAAGATAATAAGGAGAGCGAATTACTGGAAGATTTAAAAAAATCCGCAGAAGAAATTCCTATAGTAAAAATACTTGATACCTTGCTTCAGCACGCGATTGTGGAAAGGGCTTCCGATATTCATATTGAGCCGGGAGAAAAAGAAGTCGTGGTTAGATACCGCATAGACGGAATTCTTCGGGACGCAATGGTTTTGCCGAAACAAGTGGCGCCGGGGATTATTGCAAGGATAAAAGTTCTTTCAAGCCTGAAGCTCGACGAGCACCGCCTGCCGCAGGATGGGAGATTTAAAATCGAAACAAATGAAGAAAGAATTTCTTTCAGGGTTTCCATTTTGCCGGTCGCGGAAGGAGAAAAAGCCGTTATGAGGATTTTAATTGAGAATTCAAAAAGTTTCACTCTCGAAACGCTTGGATTTTTTGCAGATAATCTTGAGAAAATTCACAAGGCCATTAAAAAGCCGGTCGGAATGGTATTAGCTACGGGGCCTACGGGCTCCGGGAAAACCACGACACTTTATACGGTGATAGATATTTTAAATACGCCGGAAGTAAACATTTCCACAATAGAAGATCCGGTTGAATACAGGATGCCGAGGGTTAATCAGACGCAGGTTAAGCCGGATATTGGTTTTACTTTTGCGAATGGGCTTCGTTCTCTTGTTCGGCAGGACCCGGACATAATAATGGTTGGCGAGATACGCGACAATGAAACCGCCTCCCTCGCGGTTAATGCCGCGCTTACGGGACATTTAGTGCTTTCAACTTTACATACCAACTCTGCTGCGGGGGCTCTTCCAAGGCTCCTAGACATGAAAGTAGAACCATTTTTAATCGCTTCTACGGTCACTGCGATAATAGGCCAAAGGCTTGTCCGGAAATTATATAAATCGCGTAAACCCTTTAAACTTTCAAAAAGCGAATTAAATGAGCTCGGAAAAAATATTGACTTGGATCGAGTTCTCGAGTTTTTAAGAAAATATAACGTCGTAAAAGCCAAAGACGATTGGACGACGATAGATTTTTATAAACCGGAGCCGACAGTGGAATCTCCCGATGGATATAAGGATAGGATAGGCATCCATGAAGTTCTGGAAGTTACGGAAACGATCAAGCAGCTGATTATGTCCGGCGCGACTTCGGACGATATCGAAAAACAGGCAAAAAAAGAAGGAATGACGACGATGTTTGAAGAAGGAATCATAAAGGCTGTTCAGGGAATTACAACAATCGAAGAAGTATTAAGAGTTACGAGCGAATAAAAAATGGCGGTCTATAGCTATTTGGCAAAAAATTTAGAAGGAGAGGAAAGGAAAGGCTCGAAAGAGGCCAAGGATAAGTATGATCTTTCGAAGTCGCTGCGCGAGGAAGGGTTTACGCTAATATCCGCGGAGACGGAGGGTTCAAAAAAAATTTCCATCTCGATCCCTATTTTCTCACGCATTTCCGTCGCTGAAAAAATGCTTTTCGCGAGAAATTTGTCCGTGATGATTTCCGCTGGGCTCGCCCTTTCGAGAAGTATCGAAATTTTATCCGAGGAAACAAAAAATCAAAGATT
This sequence comes from Candidatus Giovannonibacteria bacterium, assembly GCA_016176285.1. GTDB lineage: Bacteria > Patescibacteriota > Minisyncoccia > JACPKW01 > UBA11713 > JACOXM01. The sequence goes on from JACOXM010000003.1 coordinate 24,158, forward strand.
TAAGAAAACACTTCTGAACGTCGCCGCCTCCGTCAGCAAGGGGTCAAATTTTTCGGAATCCCTCAGGAACTTTCCTAAAATTTTTTCTAAGCTTTTTGTTGCTATGGTTTCCGCGGGAGAAAAAACAGGAAATATGGATGGTTCTTTGAAATTGATTTCCCATCAGCTGAAGCGGGAGTATGATCTAAGGCGCAAAGTGAGGGGTGCCATGATTTATCCAGTCGTTATACTTATTGCCATGTTTATTGTCGGAATTCTGATGATGATTTTCATCGTGCCGACTCTTGTCAGCACTTTTCAGGAATTGAATATGGAGCTCCCCACACTAACGAAAGTAGTAATTTTTATCAGCAATTTTCTTATACATAATCTCGTAATCGCTCTTTTAGGTTTCTTTATAGTAATTTTTTCAATTTATTCGGCCTTTCAAACTGAACGAGGGAAGAAAATTTTAGACGCAGTCTTGCTTAAAATTCCGGTCATATCGAGGCTTGTAAAACAGAATAATGCCGCGAGAACTTCGAGAACGCTCGGCTCCTTGATAGGCTCAGGGGTTGCTATTCTTGAAGCCCTCGACATTACAGGCGACGTGATTCAAAACCACTATTTTAAAGAAGTAATCAAAGAAGCCAGGGAAAAAGTTGAAAAAGGCGGTGCGGTTTCTTCGGCATTTGTCGAAAATGCCGGACTTTATCCTTCGCTTGTGGGGGAAATGATGGCAATAGGCGAGGAGACCGGGAAACTTTCAGAGATGCTCTTCAGGCTTGCGGTTTTTTATGAAGGAGAAGTCGGGCAAGCAACCAAAGACATGTCTACGATAATAGAGCCCGTGCTAATGATAATAATTGGCGCGGTTGTGGGTCTCTTTGCCCTTTCAATGATTCAGCCGCTTTATGGGATAGTTGGAAACTTTTGATCATGAAAAAAGGGTTTACTTTGATGGAGTTTCTGATAGTGGCCGCAATAATATTACTTTTAGGAACTTTTGCGATAATTGCCTTTTCTAATTTTAATAAAAAATATATTCTCGAGGACGCAAGAACAAAAGTAATAGAAGAGCTGAATTATGCGCGTTCCCAAACGCTCGGTTCCGAGGATAGGTCTTCATGGGGAGTAAGATTTGAAGCCAACCGAGTAATAAAATTTAAGGGAACTTCTTATAATCCCGCGGATCCGTCAAATTTAGCGGTTACGCTGCCGAGCGACACTTCAATCAGTTCAATTAACCTCGGCGGATCTATCGATGTTGTTTTTGAGCGTCTTACGGGGAGAACAATAAATACGGGTTCAATAACAATTCAACTTCTTTCAAATCCAATGTCCAGCACAACAATAAAAATTTATGCTTCGGGAATTGCGGAATAAAAAAGCTTTCGGAATTTTGGAAGTGATTATCGCGTCTGCCATTATTGGGGCATCTGTTTTGGCTCTCGTTACGGTTTTTCTCCTTGCCTCCGCCACCGTAGAGGCTTCGAGGAAAAAAATTCAAGCAATTTTTATTATTGATGAGGGGATTGAAGTTCTGAGATTTTTAAGGGATGGCAGTTGGAGTGGCACTTTTGCGGCGCTATCCCCGGGAACGGATTATTATCTTTCATTTTCAACAACGACTTCGAAATGGTCAATGTCTACTTCCCCTTCGGCGGCTATAGACGGAATATTTAATAGAAGTTTTAGAATTGAAAATGTGTCGAGGAACGCATCTTCAAATATCGAGTCTATTTATGATCCGGTCAATAATGACCCCGGAACAAAAAAAGTTATTATGAGGGTAGAATGGCTTTTCAGGGGAGAAAATAAATCAATGACTTTGGAAAATTATTTCGTTAATCTCTTTGGGAATTAAGATGAAAAGGGGTTTCACATTGGTCGAGGCAATATTGTATATCGCGATATTGGGTATACTGGGAGTCTCAGTTGTTAATTTGATCTTGACTTCCAGTGCGACAGTCAGACAAATCAGATCCGAAAGAAGAATTGCGTCAGTAGGCGAGGCAGCGATGGAAAATTTAGTCAGGGAAATAAGGCAAGCTTCGGATGTCCTTGATGCGTCGAGCGTTTTCTCATCCAACCCCGGAATTCTTTCGTTGAGAACCGTTTCATTCCCGGGGAGCTCCACTGTGATCACTCGGACTTTTTCGCTTGGCTCGGGACGGCTTCAAAAACAGGACGATTTGGGCTCCCCGGAATATATCACGCCGCCGGAGGCGAGTATTTCCCAGCTTGTTTTTTGGCACTCGGCGACTTCCACATCTGACCTCATCTCATTTCAATTAACGGTTGATTCAAAAAATTTTTATGGTTCAGCGGTCTTACGTTCAAAATACTGAATTGGGCCCAGGCAGGCAGTCTGGGCAAGCATTTATGATAATGATCTTGCTCGTAATTTTTTCGATGCTTGTTTTGATTTCAATCGCTTCCGCGGCGGCGCTAAGAGAGGCAAGAATTTCGGAGCTGGATTATAAATCAACCCGTTCATTTTTTCTTTCGGAATCGGGAATAGAAGATGCGGTATATCGCGCAAACACGGGAAAATTTTTAGCTCCTTCGTATTCACTGTCTCTTTATGGGGCAAGTACCGCTATAAATGTTATAAATGTTCCGGGAGGCAAGGAAATTACAAGCTATTCAAATTTCGGAAATGCGCATAGAACGATTAAAGCTACGCTTGCACAAGGCTCCGGCGTAGGTTTTGCATATGCGGTGCAGGTAGGGGAAGGAGGAATAGAGCTTGAAAATTCTTCAAAAATTATCGGGAGTGTTTATTCAAATGGAAATATTTCCGGAAAAAATACTGCGGAAATAACTTTAGACGCATTTGCCGCATCCAGCTCCTCAGTAACCGGCACAAATAGTTTCCTGATAAGCGGCAACGCCCGAGGCCATAGCATATCGGGGCTTACTGTCGGGAAAAGCGCAACTTCCACAACTTCAATTTCAAATAGCACAATCGGACAAAATGCTTATGCAAATAATATCACATCAAGCACGATTACGAGGGACGCTTACTATAGTACATCCATTTCCGGAAGTTCTGTCGGCGGCTCTTCGTTCCCAGGAACTCCCGCGCCCGCAGATCTGCCGAAAATTAATCTCCCTATTTCCGATGCGCAAATAAGCGATTGGGAGGCGCAGGCTTTGTCAGGAGGCGTACACAGCTCGCCATGTCCATATGTTTTATCTGGCGGAACAACAAATCTTGGCCCGATTAAAATCAATTGCGACTTCACGATTACCGGGGATGCCATTGTCGTTATGCACGGAACAATTTGGGTAGCTGGAAATTTTAATATGAGCAATACATCGCAACTAAAGCTAGATTCTTCTTACGGTTCCTTATCGGACGCATTAATAGTAGATAATCCATCTAATCGCCTAACTTCGAGTAAAATTATTATTTCAAATAGCGCCAAAGTGCTGGGATCAGGCACGGCGGGAAGCTATATCGCGCTAATTTCCCAAAATAATTCCGCAGAGTCCGGAGGAGGGGAAATTGCCATATTGCCAAAAAATACTGTGGACGCGTCCATTTATTATGCTCCCCACGGAAAAATGGAAATTAATAATTCCACCAGCCTAAAAGAAGCGAGCGCTTATGAGATAGAAATAAAAAATAGCGCTACGGTAACGTATGAGAGCGGACTCGCGTCAGTTATGATCTCCGGCCCGACAGGTGGGTATGATATAACAGGCTGGCTAGAAGTACCTTGAAATTTCTTATACTCTTAAATTAGGCATGGTACTACCAAATCTTTCAAAAATTTTTCCACTCCCTGAATATGTCGAATCGTTATCGATGGGCCTTGATATATCGGACCGCTCTTTGAAATTCGTGGAACTCAAGGGAAGAAAAAAACATTTGGAGCTTGGAATGTTTGGATCGAGGGTTTTGCCGGAGGGATTGGTGGTCTCGGGCGAGATAAAAAATAAGCCAGGCCTTATAGATTTTTTAAAAAAAGATTTTGCGGAATTTTTCGGCAAAGAAGTTTCGCTTTCTCTTCCGGAAGAGAAAGCGCTTGTTGGGCTGGTTACGCTTCCCGTTATGCCGCTTTCGAATATACGGGAAACTCTCGAATTGCAATTAGACGAGCACATTCCTCTTTCTCCATCGGAAACAATTTTTGATTTTGAATTGCTGCGTCCGGCGGTTAAGGACCATTTGGATGTGGTTTTAGCGGCCTTTCCCAGAAAATTAGTTGAAGATTACAGAGATGTCCTTGTTGCCTCCGGCCTAAAGCCCCGGGTTTTTGAAATGGAAACGCAAGCCCTAGTCCGGTCAATTTTGCCCGAAAATGAAAAGGATACGGTAATGATTATAGATTTTGGGCGCACGCGCACAAGCTTTGCCATAGTTACGGATGGAATTATTAGATTCACGTCCACGGTCGTGCTTGCGGGCGAGTCTATAAACCAGATATTGGCTAAAGTTTTTAATATAGATGTGTATGGGGCCGAACGAATAAAAAAGGAAAATGGATTTGTGCGTACGAAAGAAAACCAGGAGGTGTTCAACTCTATTTTGCCGATAATTTCCGCTATCCGCGATGAAATTTCCCGCCACCTGCTTTACTGGCAAAACCATGCGAGTCACGTTCATTATCCAAATCCCGAAGTTTCGAAAATTTATCTTTGCGGAGGAGATTCCAACTTAACCGGGTTAACGGAATACTTTTCATATGAATTGAAAATTCCGGTATTACTCGCGAACCCCTGGGTAAATATAACTTCATTCGACGATTACATACCCGAAATAACTTTAACGGAATCGCTAACTTACGCGACTGCATTGGGCTTGGCCCTGCGCTCTGCTAAACACAATGATTAACCTTCTTCCGTACGACGAAAAAAAGAAAATGGAACAGGAGCGTTTGCTGCGTTTTTTGATTGTTGCCTCCCTCTCTTTAAGCTCAGTTTTGTTTTTGGGGATTGTACTAATGTCCCCTTCTTATTTTAATCTTCGCCAGCAGAAAATTGACTTAGAAAAAGAGGAAGAAATAATGCGAAAAAATGCTCCGGCCGAAACTATGGATCAAGTTAATACGGAAATTAAAAAAAATCTCGGGAGAGTAAAACTTATTGAATTTTCTAGTGGGAGCGGAGATATTTATGAAATACTAGAGAAAATACTAGATTCAAGGTCGCACGGAATAAGCCTCATAAAAGTTTCTTTTGATAAAGGAGATGCCGAAGTGAGGGGAAAAATTATTATTGGGGGAAGGGCAAATGCGCGGGACGACCTTCTTTTGTTTACAAAAAACCTCGAGGAGCTTGGAATTTTCAACAAAATCGACTCGCCCATATCAAATATATTAAGGAAAAAGGATATAGATTTTTCCCTGACTCTCGATTTAATCAAATGAAATTAAATTCAAAAATTTTGTTTTTACTTTCGGTTGTGCTCTGTTTATCTATGTTTTTTTTCGGATGGTTTTTGTTTAATAAGATTGCTTATCTGGATAAGTCGATAGCCGAGACAAATGATAAAATTTTTAACTTCCGCGCTGAACTAATAAATTTGAAGTCTTGGGAACGCTTCTTGGACGAAACGGGTAACGAAAGAAAAATTTTAAGCTCGGCATTTGTTAATGAAAAAAGCTTAGTGCATTTTATAGAAGATTTGGAAAAGAGCGGCAGGGAGAATGGAGTGGAGGTAGAAGTTCATGCGGTTAATTTGGCCGAGGGCCAAAATGAACCGCCTTCTTTTCGGCTCGAGTCTGCGGGGAATTTTTCTTCGGTTTATAAATATTTAATTTCCCTTGAAACTCTTCCGTATGAAATTGTTTTCAGGCGGGTTTTTTGGGATGCTGAAAGCGAAGGCAAGTGGAGGGGAGTTTATGAAATCAATCTGGTGAGTTATGAATATTAAATTCCTCAAATTTAATATTTCTTTTTCGGGATGGGTTAAGGTGCTTATTTCAGATGTGAGAAAATTATGGAATAGTTTTCTCTGGTTTTTGTTCCTTTTTTCCCTCGTAATTTTGGCTTTTGACGCGTACATCTCTTTTAATTATTTAGGAAATGGCGACATTAATAACGCATCCGAAGAGAATCGCATATTGAAAAAACAGGATCTAAGAAGAGCGGTTGAAAGGATTAACGAGAAAAAATTCCGGCTTGAAAATTACGTTAGAGAATTAAATATTGAAGATCCATCGAAATTCCGGTAATATAATTCCTACGCCCCCGTAGTTCAATGGATAGAATAGCTCCCTTCTAAGGAGTAGATCGAGGTTCGATTCCTCGCGAGGGCACCCCAGAGTTGCGCGCTTAGCTCAGTGGCAGAGCGACCCGTTTACACCGGGTAGGTCCGAGGTTCAATCCCTCGAGCGCGCACATGAAAAATATTATTAAAATTTTCTTGATATTGATTATTTTAGCGGCGCTTTTTTTTGCTGCAAAGCCGTATTTTTTAAAAAAGGATGCGGCGAATAACACAAATAATAACAATCAAAGAGAAACCGGCGTTAGGCTCGAGTGGAAGGAGCTTACAAATTCCGCTGCGTGGAAGCCAAGAGATTCTCACGCGACTTTTGTTTTTCGGGATAAGATATGGGTGGTTGGCGGGCTAAACGGGAATGGGCTTGTAAATGAGAATCACCAGATAAGGTATGACCGAGCGCCGCATTATAACGATGTATGGAATTCCGAAGACGGAGTCAATTGGACAAAAGTATCGGAAGAAATTTGGCCGCCCCGAAGATCAATGTCCGTAGTATTTTTTAAAAATAAACTTTTTTCTTATGGCGGATGGAGCCCGATATCGGGATACTATAACAGGATTTGGTCATCCGATGACGGCATTAAATGGTCAATGCTGGACTCGAAGGTGCCCTGGGAATCTCGGGAGGGCCAAATTGTTGAAGAATATAATGGGAAGCTTTGGCTGATGGGCGGAGTCAATTACGATAAAAGAAAAGTTTTTAACGACGTTTGGGTTTCCGATGACGGGGTAAGCTGGGGCCAAGCAACTGCGCAGGCAGGCTGGTCGGGAAGATGGGATCACGCGGTCGCGGTTTTTAAAGGAAAAATATATCTAACCGCGGGAATGGATTTATCTTCCCATACTTTTAAGGATGTCTGGTCTTCGGAGGATGGTATAAATTGGAATATGGTTACGGACAATGCTCCTTGGCCGGAACGGCAGGGGCATAGCCTTGTAGATTTTAAGGGGAAATTAATTTTGCTTGGGCGGCTTAATGACGAGGGCGGAGTTAATGACGCTTGGTATTCTGATGATGGGATGAATTGGACATCTTTCGGAAATCTTCCCTGGGATGGGAGAGAAGACTCCGGAGCAATAGTTTTTAAAGATAAAATATTTATCGCGGGCGGAATGGCGAGGGACTGGACGTGGCGAAATGATGTCTGGTCGGCGGATTTGAACTCGGATTAGAATTCAAGCTTACGGCCCTTGTAGTTCAGGGCTTCTGCAAGAAATTTTTTCCCGTCTTTTGTGCTGTGCTCAATTGTATGACAATTAGCACATAATAAAATACATTTTTGCATTTCTGCTTTAATTGAACCCCAGCTTTTATTTGCAACATTCCCGATAGTAAAATCCTTTTCAGTAGGAACTTTGTGGTGAAATTGCAAGGCTGCTTGATTCCCAAACCATCCGCATTTAATACATTTCCCCCCTAAAAATTTAATAGCTGCTGCTTTTGCTCTAAACCGTCGTATTTTTGTATTACAAGATCCGCATCTTTTTCTGTTCTTTTTTTGATAATCCTTAAATTGATTTTGACAAAGTCTGCATGTCTGCATAATTTAAGTATATCATTCTGGGTTCTACCAAAATGTGTACAATTGCAAAAAAATTTATTTTTAGTACCCTGAATAGATAATTAAGAAATGCCGCGGTAGCTCAGTGGTAGAGCGCTACCCTGAAAAAATTCGGGGCCTTCTGCAGTAATGCAGATTGAATAACTGGGTGAAATCGGGGGAACTCTTTTTAAAGACAATCCCGAGCCAAGGTCGCCTAAGGCGACAAGGTGTAGAGACTATCTCGCAAGAGAGTACTCCTCAATTTTATTGAGGCGGAAGCGCCCAGGATCCAAAAATATTTTGGATCATGATATAGTCCAAGTTACCTTTGGAAGAGGTAGGCGTCGGGTGTTCGATTCACCCCCGCGGCACATTTCTAGGAGCTACAACTTATTCCATTTTTACCTTGAGTCTCTGGGTTTTTGATTTGTCGAGTTTTGGTAGGCGGATTGTTATAAGGCCGTTTTTGATCGTTGCCTGCGCGGCATCGGAATCAACTTCCTGGGGTAGGAGAATGGATCTCGAAAACGAACCCCAGTAAAGCTCTTTATAAAAAAAGTCTTTTTCTGAAACTTCATGCACCCGTTGGCGCTTCCCTTTAATGGTGACCATGTCTTGGGTTATAGAAACGTCCAAATCGTCCGGCTTTACTCCGGCAACTGTGGATTGAATGATTATTTCATCCTCATTTTGAAAAACGTCGACTGTTAATTCGCCTTCTTCGTTTGTCTCGATCCAGCTGGATGATTGCGGCAGTTTGGTGCTTTTAGCAAGTGCCGGGGTTGGCTCGAGATCTTCATTTTCTTTATCTACCCGGACTGATCCGGTAAGTTTTTCAAAAAAAGAACGGCTGTCTTTTGGCATAATTTTTTATGGATTTAATCTTTTTACTCTTTCGAAAAAGAAAATTAATACTAAAGCGAGAGTCCAGACGGCAAACATGGTCCTGAATATGCTCGCTGAACTTTCTGCATTAATTATAAATATATTGAACGCCGTATGCAATACCGTAGCCAGTATAATCCCACCGATTATGTTTCTTCTGTGGTGTTCGGGATGGAAAAAGGTGAAAGCAATGGAAACCCCGACTATTCCTGCGGTAACGGTGTGGAGGAGCGTCGCGCCCATAAAGCGGTAGTCGGCAGTCGCAAGTATGTCAAAAAGTTTCCCGTTTTGACCCATAATTTTAAGCAAAAACAGGAAATTTTCCATCGCGGCGAACCCGAGAGCTACCGTGATGAGGTAAATTATGGCGTCCACGGGCTCGTCGTAAACCGAACGCCTTAGGTCAGCCCACCAGGCCGCGCCGAATTTTGCAATTTCTTCCGCGAATGCCCACGGGATGAGAAGCCACCATGAATATTCATTCTGCAAATCCACAAGGCCAAGGCTCATTGCTAAATATTTCCAAAGAGATTGTACCAGAATTACAAACGGCACTGCGGCTACGCCAAGAATGAAACTTTTAAAAAGGGCATTTTTGGGCTCGGGGTGCGGATCTTCCTTTAGCCAAAACCACAACCATAAAAGCGGAGGAATGAAGCCGGTCAAGAAAACCAACGAAACTCCTTCCGCTGTCAAGGTTGGGGCCATGTCTCAATCATTAGCAATGTTCGGTTATTTAAATTCAATTCCTGCCAAACCCTCTCCGTAATAAAAGGCATAAATGGATGTAAAAGTTTCATCAGCGTAAAATGAAATTCTAGCAAAAGAGCTTTGGCTGTTTCCTTTTCCGCAGTGCCGTCTTCGAAAGTTAGACGTTCCTTCATCTCTTCTATTACTTTGTCAGCGTAAAAATGCCAGAAAAAGTGATAGAGTGTTTCCGCCGCTTGGTAAAAACGGCATTGTTCCATGTGTTTGGTGACATCTTTTGAAGTATTGGAAAGTTTTTTTAGCATTTCTTTGTCCTTACTCGCATATTTTACCTTATTTTTCTCTGGAGGCGTCTTCGTATGGGTTATCACGAACCTCGAAGCGTTCCAAATTTTATTCGCAAAATTTCTGTAGCCCCGGATTTTTTCTTCCGAAATTACGACATCGTTCCCCGGCGTATTCCCGATTATTAATGCCATGCGCACGGCATCTGTCCCGTATAATTCAGAAACTCCCAAGGGATCAATGACATTTCCTTTCGATTTTGACATTTTCTGCCTATCTTTATCGCGGACGAGGCCATGCAAGTAAATGGTTCTAAAGGGCATTTTTCCGGTTCTATATTTTCCGAGCATTACCATGCGTGCCACCCAGAAAAAAAGAATATCCCAGCCGGTTTCCATGACATCCGTGGGATAAAAATTTTTGAAATCTTTTGAACCGGGATATCCGAGCGCGGCGAATGGCCATTGGCCTGATGAAAACCAAGTATCAAAAACATCGCGATCTTGTTCCCAGCCTTCTCCGGATGGGTTCTCTTTGCCTACATAGATTTCCTTTCCGCGGTACCACGCGGGGATTCTTATACCCCAGACAATTTGCCGCGAGATATTCCAATCGCGAAGATTTTTCATCCAATGCATATATATTTTTTCCATGCGGGAAGGCAGGAATTTTATTTCCCCTTTTTTAACTGTTTCAACGCCAAGATCACGAAGAGATTTTTTTGTTTTTCCGATTGGCTTAGTCATCGCGATAAACCATTGGGGGAGAATTCTTGGCTCCAGTATCGCCCCGCACTTATAGCAAGTTGCGACAGTGTGTGTGTACTCCTGGTCGATTTTTTCCATCAATCCTTCTTTTTGCATATCTTCCTCTATTAGTTTTCTCGCCTCCATGACTTTGAGCCCGTGGTATTTTTTTGCGTTTTCACGATCTATGAATGCACTTAAATCCATTCGGCCGTATTGATCGATTACGGAACGCGGTCCGGGTATTTCGTCTTTATGTTTTTTCCATATTTCGAAGTCGTTCGGGTCGTGCGCGGGCGTTACCTTGACCACTCCCGTGCCAAATTCCGGATCAACGATTTCATCCCCAATTACTTTTATTTTTGTAGGGCCGAGTAGAGTTTTTATTTCGATTTCTTTCCCGATTAAATTTTTATATCTTTTGTCTTTTGGGTGAACGGCAACGGCCGTGTCCCCGAATTTTGTCTCAAGCCGAACAGTCGCTAAGGTTACCGGGCCATATTTGATATAGTAAAGCGGATCTTTTTTCTCGATATATTTTACTTCGACGTCAGATAGCGTCGTCTGGTGTTTCGTGCACCAGTTTACGATACGATTATCGCGGTAGGCGAGTCCGTCATCATAAAGTTTTTTGAAAGTATCGTAGACAGTTTCGATAATGTCGGGATTGAGCGTGAATTTTTCTCGCGACCAATCGCAGGATGCGCCCAATTTTCTTAGTTGGTTTTCCATAACTTTTTTATTTTCCTCGGTGAAATCCCACATTTCTTTCCATAATTCATCGCGCGGAATTTTGAATCTGCTCCGGCCCTCTTTTTCCAACTTTTTGTCATAGACAACTTGCGTTTCAAAACCTGCGTGATCCGCGCCGGGAAGCCAAAGCGCTTTTTTGCCGCGCATTCTTTGGTAGCGGGTCATTATATCCTGCAAAGTTACAAAAACAGCGTGTCCTATATGGAGCGCGCCATTCGCGTTTGGGGGAGGCATTATAATAGTAAACGGCTTTGATTTTTTTGAAGATAATTTATCCGGATTAAAAAAACCGGATTCTTCCCATTTTTTGTAAATCTCGGGCTCAACTGTTTTAGGATCGTAGGGCTTCTCAAACTCGCTTGGCATTTTTGAATTATGCCAATTTTTCTAGCTTTTTGAAAGCCTCAAATTTCCTGTCGCTTTTGGATTTTTGTTGAATTTCTTTTTTGTGAAACGGTAATATCCCGCGACTGCAATCATCGCGGCGTTGTCGCCGGTGAAACGTTTTTGCGGCAAAAGAATATTTGGAAAATTTTTTTTGAGTTCTTCCCGCAATTTATCATTCGCTCCCACTCCTCCGCCTAGACCCATGCTTGTTATTTTTTGCTGTTTCACGGCCTTAACGGTTTTATGCACGAGAACGTCAACTACTGCTTTTTCGAAAGACGCGGCTATATTTGCCAAAATCCTCGCGGAGAAAAATTCCTTATCCCTTCGCCGCCCACGCCTAGAATTTTTCTCCGCGAGGATTTCTCTGATTTTATATAATACCGCTGTTTTTAATCCAGAAAATGAGAAGTTTAGGTCTTTGGAATAGATCATCGGACGCGGAAAATTAATCGCTTTTGGATTTCCCTTTTTCGCGAGTTTAGAAATTTCCGGACCCCCAGGGTAGCCGAGCTTTAGCATCCGCCCAACTTTATCAAACGCCTCTCCCGCCGCATCGTCTAAAGTTTCTCCGAGAATTTTATAATTCAAGTGATTTTTTGAAAGCACCAATTCCGTATGCCCCCCGGAAACAATCAAAGCGAGCATCGGAAAAATTCCCTTATTTTGAATTTTAAATTTTGAATTTTGCATTAAGGCGGAGTATATGTGCCCTTCGAGATGGTTAACCGGCACCAGGGGAACGCGCCATTTTTTTGAAAGATTCTGTGCGAAATTTATTCCGGTCCAAAGCGCTGGTTCGAGCCCCGGGCCATGTGTAACAGCGACTGCGTCGGGCTTTTTAATTTTTGATTCCTTGATTGCTCGTTTTAATAAAATAGGCAAGTTTTTTATGTGTTCGCGTTTCGCGAGATTAGGCACAACACCTCCGTAGAGCGCATGGATTTTTATTTGCGAAGAAATTTGATTCGATAAAATCGAAAACTCCGTCCCTTCTGGGGATTTTTCCGCCTGAAGAATTGCGATTGCGGTTTCATCGCACGATGTTTCGATCGCAAGTATTTTCATTTTGTGACCCCACCGGGAATCGAACCCGGATTTACACATTGAAAGCGTGCCGTCCTAACCATTAGACGATGGGGCCATTATTATCGTGAATTACTATATTATATTGAAAAATGTCCGGTTAGCAATAATAATGGAAGTATGGCTTATACAATTCTTATAGTAGATGACAGCGAGGAGGAAAGGCAGCGTTTTAGGCGTACGTATGAAGCAAATGGTTTTAATGTGATGGAAGCAGGGGATGGCGCGGAGGGGCTTAGTAAAGCTATCGATAAAAAACCAGACCTCATTTTTACGGGCATTGTAATGCCCAAGATGAGCGGTTTCGATATGATAGACCAGCTTAGGAAAAATGTAGAGACCGAGAAAATTCCAATAATGATCCTTTCCCACATGGGAAGAAAGGAGGACCAAATAAAAGCGCAGGAAATGGGAATAAAAGATTTTCTTACTTCGGGATTTATTACTCCCAAGGAATTAGTAAGTTTAACTCTTTTAAGGATAGAAGGGAAAAAAGGTCTAATGAAGTATATACTGAATGTTGACGAAACTTCCCTAGATGCCGCGAAACTTACAAAAGATTTCGGCTTGCTTCCTTACTTCCGGTGCGAAGACCATCCCGATGAGAAAAAGGTTATAGAAATCATTCCTGATGAAAATAAGGTTGGGGAGTTTCGTGCCAAATTCATCTGTCCTGGGAAAAAATAAAAAATGGATTTATCTCAAAAAAAATGCGTTGCCTGCGAGGGCGGCATGCCGCCGATGGCCGCGGAACAAATAAAATCTTATTTGGACGAGCTTGACGGCTGGGCGCTCGTTGGTATACAAAAAATATTCAAAGAATATAAATTCAAAAATTTTATTGATGCCTTGGCTTGCGTTAATAAAGTCGGGGAATTAGCGGAGTCGGAAGGGCACCATCCCGATTTTGCGATTTTATATAATCGCGTAATAATAAATCTCACAACGCATGCGATTGGTGGCCTTTCGGAAAACGACTTTATTATGGCCGCAAAAATTGATAAGATGTTATCTAATTAATTGCGCCCTTAGCTCAGTGGTAGAGCGTTCCCTTGACATGGGAAAGGCCAGAAGTTCAATCCTTCTAGGGCGCACCAACAAAATTATGGCAGAAAAAATTTCAATTCTTGGCATCAACGGCTCGCCACACAAGGACGGATCAACATTTGGGATGTTGGGCGAGGTTCTAGATTCCGCAAAAAGGGCAGGTGCGGAAACTGAAGTTGCCCATCTTGCTGATTTGGGTATGGAAATTTATCACGGGGATTACGAAAAGGAACCGGGCGCAAACACGCTTAAATTTTTTGAGCATATGCGGAAATTCGACGGATATGTATTTGCGAGCCCCGTACACTGGCTTGCGCCGAGTTCTTTGATGAAAATTTTAATTGATAATCTAACTTATTTCGAAGCTCCTGATTTTCCATTGCAGGGAAAAGTTTTCGGCGTTGTGACACATTGTTGCGAAGACGGCGGATTTCAGGCAGGTGCGCATATTTTATCGGTTCTGAATAATATCGGGCTTGTCTCGCCTCCTTACGGACTTGTTTTGAGAAACAGGAATATTGAGCGAAACGAAGATACCGAATGGATGTGGCAGGATACGGCACTTTTGGGGAAAAATATCGTGAAGCAAATAAAAATTTCTAAAAATATAAAGGACGACTGGGGATATTAAAATGATTTCGTACGAAGATTTTAAAAAACTCGATATCCGCATCGGAAGAATAACGACGGCGGAAAAAATAGAAGGTTCTGATAAGTTATTGCGACTGGAAGTAGATCTTGGCGCGGAAATTGGAATGCGGCAGATCGTCGCTGGGATTGCTCTTAAATATACGCCGGAAAATTTGATTAGGCGAGAAATTATCGTTGTCACAAATCTTGAGCCGCGAATGCTTCGCGGTTTTGAATCGCAGGGTATGCTTCTCGCGGCGGATGGAGGCGAGGACCCGGTTTTAATTTTTCCCGAAAAAGAAATCCCACCCGGAAGCATAGTAAAGTGATATAATAATTTTATGAAAACAATGCTCAAATTTACAATTATTAATTTCATTATTGGAGCGGCGATCACCTTGATTCTTAGTACGCTTTTGATATTGGGGCTTAGAGTTTTTATTCCCTCGCTCGATGCGCCGCAGTGCTTTAATGATTATGAAAAATGCGCAATCGGGGATCAGGCGTGCTATGACCGCCAGCGCCAGGAATGCCAGAAAAAACAGGATGAGTATTTTGAAGCGCACAAAGAATACGCGGGAAAAATTTTCATTGCCGCGAATATCTCCGGGTTAGTAATCCTTTTAGTTGGAATTGCTATTTTTGCGTTCGGGCTTGGGACGAATATTGCCGCGGGAATTATTTTGGCGGGAGCGTTTGGGATTGTCTACGGATATATTTGGGGGTGGCAGGGGCCCGACGATGTTTTAAAATTCGGCGTTGGAGCAGTTGTGGCATTGGTTGTTATAGGCGGGGGAGTTTTGGTTAACCGCATGCATGCGAAAGCCGTTCGTGAGCTTCCTGAAACAAAATAATGCAAATAATTTACGAAGATAATGATATCGCGGCGGTTAATAAGCCCGCTGGGGTTGATTTTGACTGGGCTTTAAAGGAGCGGCAGGATTTCTTTGTTGTGCATCGTTTGGATAAAGACACCTCCGGAATAATTCTTTTTGCGAAGAACGAAGACGCCCAAGATTATTTACGCGAACTTTTTAAATCACGCCAAATTAAAAAAAGTTATTTGGTGCTTGTCGTCGGGAAAGTTAAAAATTCCTCGGGGAAAATAGAACTTTCAATTGGCAGATCCAAGAAAACTCCCTTAAAGCGTGTTGCAATCGGGGAGAAGAGAGGAAAAATTAGGGAGGCCGTGACGGAATACAAAGTTTTAAAAAAATTTGAAGATTATACTTTTCTCGAAGCCTTTCCGAAGACCGGGCGCACCCACCAAATCCGCTCCCATTTCGCGGCAATCGGGCATCCCGTCGCGTGCGATAAGCTTTATTCGGGAAAGCGCTATTATTGCCCGGGAGGAATTTCGCGCCAATTTTTGCACGCATACTCAATTGAATTTAAAACTCAACCTCCCTTTGATCCCCTCCTTGCTAAGGAGGGGAAGGGGGCGGTGCTTCGCCTTGAGGCCGCTCTCCCCCCGGAATTGGAGAAGGTGTTGCAAGAAATTAAAGAAAATGATAAAAATGATAAATCATGAATCCAGCTTTAAATAAAAATTTTTCACCGATTGATATCGAGGGGCGAAAAAATTTGGACATGCGTCCCGGGGATACCGTTCGCGTTTGGCAGAAAATCAAAGAAGGCGACAAAATGAGGCTTCAGGCATTCGAGGGTTTGATATTGGCAAGGAAGCACGGAAACGAGCCGGGGGCGACTTTTACGGTACGAAAGGTTGCCGACGGAATCGGCGTGGAAAGAGTTTTTCCGGTATATTCTCCTGCTATTGATAAAATTGAAATTTTAAAAAGAGGCCGCGTCAGAAGAGCGAAGCTTTACTATATTAGGGAAAAAGCGCAATCCGAAACGCGCCGAAAAATGAAGCAGGTTTTGTATTCTGCGCCTAAAGAAGAAAAGCCTCTTGAAGCTCCGGCAACTGAATAAATTTGCTGGGCTAATTTGCGCGGGTGGCGAAACCGGCAGACGCACTACCTTGAGGTGGTAGCGGGGGCAACCCCATGGAGGTTCGAATCCTCTCCCGCGCACCAGAATCTTTCGAGTTCGTGGCCATTTATTTTAATTCAAAAACTCAATATTAAATAATATTGTGGTATCATGGCTGTATATGGAAAATAATAAACCCAGGAAATTTTCGATAAATATTAAAACCGCTGTTATTATTGTGGCGATCGTATTTGCGGGTGGACTACTTTATTACTATAAGGGTATGTTTGTTGCCGCGATGGTTAACGGCTCACCGATTACCCGCTTGGAACTTATGCACGAGCTCGAAGCGCAGTCGGGAAAAGCCGCCCTGGAGTCACTAATAACCGAGAAGCTTATAAATAATGAGGCTGCAAAAAAGGGAATTTCAGTATCTAATGGCGAAATAGATGAAATAATAAAGAATATTGAAGAACAGCTAAAGCCTCAAAATATAACTTTCGAGCAGGCCTTAGAGCAGAGAAATTTGACTCTCGATAAATTTAAGAGTCAGGTGACGGTGCAAAAAAAACTGGAAAAGCTCGTAGGAGATAAAATCCAAGTGACGGATGAAGATGTCGAAAAATATATTGCGGAAAATAAAATTTCAATTCCCAAAGGGCAAGAGGCCGATTTTGCAACACAGATAAAAGAGCAACTCAAAGGCCAGAAAATGAATGACGCAATAGGTGCGCTCATAGATTCTTTGCGGAATCAGACCACCGTTCGCTATTTTGTTAAATTCTAGTATAAAGGTCCTTTTATTGGGCTAAATTTTCAAAACATGGCCGAAAAACAAATTGGCAAAGTTACCCATTTTTTTGATAAGGCCGGTGTCGCGGTGATAAAACTTTCAGAAACGCTCAACAGCGGAGATATGATAAAGGTTGTGAAGGGGGACGCGGAATTTGAAGATGCCGTGAGCTCCATGCAGATAGATCACAAACCCGTGAGTTCCGCAAAAGCAGGGGATGAAGTTGCGGTGAAGCTTTCAAAAGAAACAAAGGAGGGTGCCGTCGTTTTTAAGGTTGAAGGTTAGCTAATTTCGCAGTACAGTAGCTAGAACTAGGGTTTGTGGATAAGTCAGAAACTCTTGTATTTACCATTTATATTTCATGGCATATGCTTCAAGCCCTTTTGGATTAAAAATGGAGGCGGAAAGTACTGCTCAAGAGCATGTCATTATATAGGTTTAAAAACAGGCAAGACAGTCCCCTGTTTTATTTGCAAAAAAGCGACATACAAATCTATTAAAGGGCTTTTAAGGTCAAAAAGTAAAAAATATTTTTGCAACAAATCGTGCCAAACTATTTGGAGGAACTCCATGGTTTATACTGGCGAAAATCACCCAAATTGGAGAGGCGGAGAGAGTACTTACAAATATATCTTATTGAGAACAAAAATTTTGCAAATTTGTAGAGAATGCGGTACTAAAGACAAGAGAGTTTTAGCCGTACACCATCTTGATAGAAATAGAAAAAATAATAAGGTAGAAAATTTGATATGGCTATGTCATAATTGCCATCATCTGACCCACCATTATTCGCAAGAAAAGTGAAATTCATGGTGCTCATAGCTTAACGGCAAAGCGCTGCTCTGTGGCAGCAGATATGAGGGTTCGATTCCCTCTGAGCACCCACTTTGTTTGCAAACAAAATAGCCCGCCCTCGTCTTATATAAGTAAAATATATGAGATTTTATTTTGGGCTGGATTTACTTATTTTTAGCTTAATTGCCTTTACATCCGGGGTGTTTTCGGGGGTTTTTCTTGATAAAAGCTTGTCTGCCGAGAAGATTTCAAATATAGAACGAAACCCTATTTTTTACGGGTATAGCGTGGACGATTTTACGCTTGAGGAATCCGCTAACGCTTTTTCGAGCGCTCATCCCTTCCTTTGGCTAAACTCTGGCGCCCAATTGATTGTAGCAGGCGGTATTGCTAAAACCGTTCAAGGGGAGCTCCCGGAAAATTCCAAGTGGCGCGATTATTATTTGAATTCGAATCCAAGAGATACGGATTTAGGCAGGCATCCGCAAAATATTTTCAGGCTCCTCACTAAAACCAAGTTTAAAGATTTCAGCGAAGAGGCGCACTTCAGAATAATAAGAGACAATTTATCCGAAAGTAAAAACCGCAATGAATCAAATGGCGTATTTTTATACGCTCGTTTTATAGATGAAAACAATTCATATTATTTGGGGATTCGCGTAGATGGTATGGCGATTATTAAGAAAAAAATCAATGGAGAGTATTTTACCCTTGCCGAGAAAGCTTATATTTCCGGTACTGCTTATGACCGGAAAAAAAATCCTTCGCTCCTTCCAAGAAATGAATTGATCGGCATTCGCGCCCAAACCGTAAACAAGGAAAGTGGAGTTAATTTGAGACTTTTTTTACGAAGGCCTGATGAAAAAGACTGGAATTTATTTCTTGAATTTACGGATACTGGCAGCCATGGCAAGCCTTTCGAAGATATGGGTCAGGCCGGGATCAGGACGGATTTTATGGATGTCCAATTCGACGATTATAAAATTGAAGGCAGGTAATATTTTCTTTCCGTTAGCGTCTCTGTAAGTTTGCTATGCCCTTGGCGTCTAGGACATAGCATGAATAGAACGATATGGCGCGCTAATTCATGGGCTATTTTCTTCCTTTTGATATATGTAGTCCTCGCGCTTAAAATAATTACTTTTCGGGAACTTGATCATAATATTTTCTTTGGAATTTATAGCGTTTTAGTTTCCTTTTATCTTTTGTCGAGATTTGCTTTATCGTTTTTTTATGAGCCGCCCACAGTGAAATTTGACCGCGGGTACGAGCCCACAGTTACTTTTGGCGTTCCAGCAAAGAATGAGGGAGAAAATATCCGCGAGACAATTTTAAGAATCGCCCGCTCCGATTACCCGAAAAATAAGTTTGATATAGTGGCCGTAAATGATGGTTCTACGGATAGCACGCTTGCGGAGATGCTTGAAGCGCAGAAGATAGCCAGAAGTGAAGGCGTTTCAGTGCGGGTGATGGATTGGAAGGAAAATAAAGGCAAGCGCGAAGGTATGGCCGAATGCGTCAAGCAATCTAGCAACGAAATAGTTATTTTTATAGATTCCGACAGTTTTGTGGAGGAGAAAACGACAAGAGAATTCGTAAAATATTTTTCTGATCCGAGCATCGCGGCTGTCGCGGGACACGCATATGTGGCAAATGCCGAAAAAAATATGCTCACGAAAATGCAGGCGGTCCGTTACTATATTTCTTTCACCGTAAACAAAGCTGCCGAAGCTCTCTTCGGCTCTGTTACTTGCTGTTCAGGGTGTTGCTCGGCATATCGAAGATCTTACGTTGTGAAGATAATTAACGCTTGGCTCCACCAAAGATTTTTGGGCGTACGCTGTACATACGGGGACGATCGAAGCCTTACAAATTTTCTTTTATTCAGGGGATATAATTGCATTTTTGGTCCGGACGCGATCGCGTACACGTTTGTGCCGGAAAATTTCCGCCAGTTTTTGCGCCAACAGCTTCGCTGGAAAAAATCATGGTTCAGGGAAAGTATTCTTGCCTGTACTTTTATGTGGCGGAGAAACCCCATAATGAGCGCTTCATTTTATTTGGGTGTTTTTCTGCCGTTGTTGGCGCCGATCGTGTTCATCCGCGCTGTTTTATGGATGCCGTTTTTTCAGGGAAGGAGTCCAACATTCTATGTTATAGGTTTCATATTAATGGCGGTCTTGTCCGGAGTTTATTATTACGCGCGCACTGGCGACAAAAAATGGGCATACGGCGTTTTATTTTCAACTTTATACGCGCTTGTTTTAATTTGGCAGCTGCCCTACGCGATTGTGAACATCCGCGACTCCAGATGGGGCACAAGATGAGAATATGATTTATTTAAAACAAAGCGCCGCATTTAAAAAAACTTTTTTGATTATCCCTATTTTCCTAATTTTGGGCATAGGTCTCAGTTATTTTTATGCTAATCAGAATTTCTTTTATAATTTTAAGCCGTATTACCTTAAAGCATATGCGGCTTACTTTGAGTATGCCTCGGATAATATAATGTCAGTTTTCCGTCGCGGAGAATTTTATGCCGGAGGCGCAGGATTGAATGAAAAAGCCCAATCCGTGCCGGTACTTGTTTATCATGGAATTTTGCCCAAAATTGATGAATCAAATTCCGAAGCGTCAGAAGGCACAAATGTATCAATTGATCAATTTAAAGACCATATGTTCACGCTAAAAAGGGCGGGTTGGAATGCCGTTTCAATAGAAGATTTTTACCTTTTTATGCAAGGGAAGAAGGATCTTCCGAAAAAATCCTTTCTTCTAACTTTTGATGATGGCCGGAAAGAAAGTTATTATCCTGCGGACCCGATATTAAGCGCGCTTAACTTTAGGGCGGTCATGTTTGCGATAACTAAATTTTCACTTCTTCCTAAGAGCTATTATTATTTGACGACTCCGGAGTTAAAACAAATGATATCGTCAGGAAGATGGGAGATCGAAGCCCATGCCGAAGGTGCGCATGAATTCATACCAATCAATGAGAATGGAGACAGAAGCTTTTTTTTGCCGAATCGCATGTGGCTCTTTGACCAGGGACGGCTTGAAACAATGGATGAATATAAGTCACGCATAAAGGGAGATTTGGCCGCTGTAAAAGAAGGTCTTAAAAACACTCTCGGAGTTGATGCAATCGCTTTTGCATTTCCTTCCGGAGAATTCGGGGAGAATAGTGAAAACATTCCTGGCGGGCCGGAGGATGTAATTTTAAATTTCTCGAAAGAAAATTTTAAAATGACTTTTCACCAGTTTGGATTGGGGGAGCGTTTTAGGGCAAACTATCCGGATCCCGGAAAAGACTTCTTCACAATAAAAAGAATGGGCGTGCGCTTTGAGTGGTCTGGAGAAGAACTGGTTAAATTATTAGAACAGGGAAACGCCAAAAAACTTCCATTTAAGGACCAAGATTTTGCGGATTCGGGATGGGTGTCGACTGGATGGGGAATAATCGATTTTATGAACAATACATTATATATGCATCCTAAGAATGATGGTACTGGAGTTGCCGCGGTGCTTGATGGAACGCGACATTGGAAAAATTATATTTTTTCAGCGCGGGTTAATTGGCCGAAAGGCAAAAATGTTTATTTATGGGCAAGATACCAGGACGATGATAATTACGTTGCCTGCAACTTTTCCAATAAATTGATACATATTGAACAAACTGTCGATGGAGAGCTCGGTGTAATTAAGGGAGAGTCCGGTAATTATACATTTCCCGAAGGAGATTTTACTTTGGGAATTCTTGTTGATGGCAGAAGGGCCGAATGCATGATTGATGGAAAGACGGTTTTAGCGACTGATTTCCTTGACTCGTCACTTTCTACGGGAGGGATTGGGGTGAAGGCCTGGGACCCCATTCTCGACAACAGTGAAATCATTATAAAAGAAGTCAACGTTGACGCGTTGGCTGATTAAAAGTGCAGGACAAAATTGCTTTTGTAATTTTTCCCATGTAAATGGGGAGTTTTTTTTATTTGTCCACAGTATTAACGTTTAAAAGATTATTTACATTCTGAAAAGCCTTTTTAAAAATGAGAGAGTAGTCGAGTTCTTTTTCATTACAGGATTAATAGTCGCGATCGCGGATGGACCGAAACCTGGATTGACTAGTCTCTTTGGTGACGGAAAAAAAGCGAAGCGACGGAAGCGAAATGAAATCATCTAGAAAGCTGATGACGGTAGCAATGCTTATGCTGCTTAGTTTATTGGCAGAAAACGGAAACGTAGTTAATAAAGCGCTGGCTTCAACCGCGGCGGCAGTTTCTTCTCCTTACTTCTACAATTTCAACGTGGCAGGTACGCTGGAGGAAGCTTCGCCCATGAATTCAAGCACATCTCCTTATTGGTGGTTAAATTCAGGAGGATTAATGTACTTAAAAGACGGCGTCGGGCAAACTGTCCAGGGGAATCTCGCCTCTACAAATAAATGGCGGCTCCTTTATGCCTCGTCGAACCCCGTGGATACTGATAATGGCTACCACCCGCAAAACCTTTTTCGGCTGGTAACGAGAAACAAATGGCAGAATTTTTCCCAGCAGGCTTACTTCAAGATTACGAGAAATAACTTGAGCGCGAGTTCGAATCGCAATCAATCAAATGGGTTTCTCCTAATGAACAGGTATGCGGCTGATGGGCAGACCCTCTATTATGCGGGAATAAGGGTAGACGGGTACGCGGTTATAAAGAAAAAGTATTTCGGAAGTTACACGACATTGAAGCTTAATAAAATTTTTCCGGGAACGTGGGATCGAAATACTCACCCGAACCTAATTACGGAAAACGACGGATATAATAAATGGTACGGCCTCAAAACTGTCGTACAGAATATGCATGATGGCAGGGTGCACATTCAGCTCTACCTTGATAGCGGAAGGACGGGGACGTGGAAGCTTGTTGCGGATGCGTATGATACTTCTTCGGTTATTTCCGGTTCGAATTATGCCGGAATCAGGACGGACTTCATGGATGTAATATTCGAAGACTACAAAATGGTGAATCTATAGAATAGAACTCTATACAACAAAACAAGGCGGACTTTCCCCGCCTTGTTTTGTTTTTTTGGGCGATCTATTACAATTATTTTACTATGGCCAAATATAAATTTACTCTAAAGGAGCGCCGTGATGTTGCCGAAGGGACCATGGCTTTTGTTTTTGATACATCTGGGGCGCCTGATTTTTCTTTCAGAGCTGGGCAATACGTGGAGGTAGGGCTCGAAAACCCGCCATATACGGACGAGAAAAAAAACCATAGAGAATTTTCGATTACATCGAGCCCGGAGGAAAAGGGAATTATAATGATCGCAAGCCGTATGAGGGATTCCGCGTTTAAGCGCTCGATGCGCGAAGTCCCGATGGGAACGGAATTCGCGATAGAGGGGCCTTATGGTGATTTTTCTCTGCATGAAAATATTCAAAGGCAAGCGGTTTTTATTGCGGGTGGAATCGGCATCACGCCGGTAAGAAGCATTTTAAAAGATGCGGCAGAAAGAAAACTTCCCCATAAAATTATTCTGATTTACTCAAATAGAACTCCTGAAAGCGCGGCTTTTATGGAAGACCTCGAAAAATTCGAAAAAATGAATCCTAATTTAACGGTGCTGGCGACAATGACCGATATGGAGAATGCAAAAAACCCATGGGAGGGGCTAAGGGGAAGAGTTGACGCCGATTTTATTAAAAATAATATTGGCGATCTTTCAAATTCGACATATTATATAGTTGGTCCAGCTCAAATGGTTTCCGGCGTAGGCGCGGCGCTTGAGTCCGCGGGCGTTTCCAGGGATGATATGCGATTTGAGGAATTTTCAGGTTATTGATTATTTAAAATTTGACACATTTGCTAAAATATAAATATGGCTAAAGATGTAAAAATTTATTCAACTCCAACCTGCGTCTATTGCAAAATGGCGAAGGAGCTTTTTGCCAAGAATAACGTCCAATACAAAGACATGAATGTCGCCCAAGACCTTCAGGCAAGGGAAGATATGGTAGAAAAATCCGGACAGATGGGCGTACCGGTAATAGATATAGACGGCTCTATCGTTGTTGGTTTTGACGAAGTAAAGCTTAAGGAGCTTTTGGGGATTTAGATATCTTTATGATATTCCTCCAGGGATATTTTAACGGTTTCTTCTTTTCCTTTTCTAAAAATAATTAAATCAACTTGGTCGCCTATTTCATGTTGGGAGAGAAGATCCTCGAGCGTTTCTTTTTCCGATATTTCCCTGTCGTTGCATTTTATTATCACGTCAAATTCCTCTAGTCCAGCTTTTGCGGCTGGGGAATTAGGAATGACGGGGAGATCTCCGGGGATGCCTTCGTTTACAATCAGCGCTCCATGGTCAATCGGAAGATTAAATCTGTCTCTAAGGAATTTATTTAAAAGAAGATACCTCACGCCGAGAAATGGACGCCGTATGCGGCCGAATTTTTTAACTTCTTCGAGGTCTCTCCTGGCTTTTTCTATCGGAATCGCGAAACCGATATTTTGTGCGCCAAAAACAACCGCAACATTGATGCCTATCGCGTCTCCGTCCAAATTTACCAAAGGTCCGCCGGAGTTTCCCGGATTGATCGCGGCGTCAGTTTGAATGAGTCCGCGTAACCGCTCTTGGTGGCCCATCATATCCGCGGCCGCGGATATGAAGCGAGCTAATCCAGAAACGACTCCCGTAGAAACGGTATTTTGAAATTCCCCAAGCGCGTTTCCGACGGCTATAACGCTTTGCCCCAAAATTATCCCGTCCGTTGATCCGATATTAATAAAGGGGACTTTATCTTGTGAGGTGATTTTAAGTATTGCGACGTCGTTAATAGGATCCCTTGCGACCACTTCCGCTTCGTAGGCTTTTCCGTTTGATGTACCGATATCATATGTCGCGTGCTTGTCCATAACAACGTGGCGGTTTGTTAAAATTATCCCATCCTCCGAAACAAAAAAACCCGACCCTCCTCCGATTTTTATTCTGCCCTTCTCGTCCTTTGGGGCGTGTTCAATCTCGTGCTCCAGGAATTCCTGGTAATGGGGCAGCCTGAAAAATTGGAGCGGCAGATCTTTTGTGATGTCCTTAATTTCCTTAGCTATTGTTATTGAAATTACCGCGGGCAGAACTTTTCCAACCGCAGAGGTAATCTTTTTTTCGTGTTCTGTCATAATTTAAATAATAACCCTTTTTGTGTTATAAGTTAATGGTAAAAGTAAAAATTCGCCCCTCGTAGTTCAACGGATGAGAATAGCCCCGTCCTAAGGGGTTGATGCAGGTTCGATTCCTGCCGAGGGGACAATTTAGTAAAAGTCAAAGAGATTGCACATGAAAGTTCGTATAAAAAGAATTGATAAAAATTTACCACTCCCGGAATATAAGACGAAGGGGGCGGTTGGTTTTGATTTTATGGCGAGGATTTCTATGACCATTTTACCGAAGGGCGTGGCAAGGGTGCCCCTTAATATCGCGCTTGAACCGCCGGATGGATATTTTCTTTTGGTCGCGGCAAGGGGATCTCTGCCGAAAAAAGGATTGATGCTCGCGAACAGCGTTGGCATCGGTGACCAGGATTTCTCCGGAAATAAGGACGAGTATTGGGCTACTTTATATAATTTCACGGATTATGAAGTTTCTGTCGCGCGCGGCGAGCGGTTGGTACAGGGTATTTTCAAGAAGTACGGCAAGGCGGATTGGGAGGAAGTTGACGATTTGGAAAACGAAAACCGAGGGGGTTTTGGCACTACCGGGCTTATTTAGACGCTTCTTCCGGATTATTGTATAATCCAAACATGCCACACAACATCGAAAAAGCAATTATCGGTGTACTTATTGTAATCATCCTCGCCATGGGCGGATATTTTATTTATGTTAACCGAGCCCAAGCCCCGGCAGATGAAAATAATTCAGCGCAAAATGCTCCAACGCCGACGCCTAGTGTCAACGAAACCGCGGGGTGGAAGACATATCAAAATAAAGAATTCGGATTTGAGTTTAAATATCCTGATGATTGGAAAGTAGAGGATATGACTTATTGTACGGCCGCGAATGTATGCGGGAGTGTTGGAACAATTCTAAAACCAAACGCTGTAAATTTAGATCCCGTAAAAGATAGAATTGAATGGGGAGGAAGACAATTTACGTGCGAATTAGCAGGAAAAGTAACTCGATGTCTTTCCGACGAAAAAGAGTATATGCATACTTATAGCAAAAATTCTGAGGTATTGAAAATATTCGATAAAATTGCAGAAACGGTAAAAGTAACAAATTAATACTCGACTTTCAAATTTATTAATTAATCTTAAAAAATATGATGCAAAATGTTTTGATTGATAATTGGGTAGGGTGGACGGGACCAATGGGCGGATATTTTGCCGTTCGGCCGGGAACATTTTTCGCCGTTTTTTTAGTGCTAGTTATTTGGAGTTTGATTTGGAAGGGGATGGCTTTATGGAAAGCCGCGCGTTTGGGAGAGAGAGGATGGTTTGTAGCGCTTTTGATTATTAACACGCTCGGAATTTTGGAAATTCTGTATCTCTACGTATTTTCGAAATCGGAAGAGCCGGTTGCGAAATAAGAACTTACCCGCTAAAATTCTTTAGCGGGGGCCTATAGTTCAGTGGTAGAACGGATCCATGGCATGGATCAGGTTGGGGTTCGATTCCCCATAGGTCCACTACTTCGCTCCTTATGGAGCTTCGAAGTGCAGAGCACAATAAAATAAAAAGAAGTAGTGTCCTTCGTAGCCTTGGCGAAGAAGGGCTAAATGTAATTATGTATTACATATATATTTTACAAAGCCAAAAAGATAGGAGTTATTACACAGGTATTACAGAAGATTTAAAGCAAAGATTGCGAGAGCATAATGCTGGCCCCTTTAAGATAGCCTTTTATTGTGCTTTTAAAGATAAAAAGAAGGCATTAGATTTTGAAAAATATTTAAAATCTAGCTCCGGGTTTGCCTTCGCTCGCAAAAGATTTATTTAATTTTCTAACGCCCTATGCATAGTCTACCCGACTGGCTCGAAATAAGGAGGAGGTGAATCCGTCTATATTCATATGAAAAGAAGCGTAATTTTAACGAGTTTAGGGTTGATAGTCTTGCTTTTTTTGGCAGGGCTTATTTTTGCTAATAGGCAGGAAAAAAATGACGGCGCGGATGTTGCCACTTCGGAATATTTTGCAGATCAAATTCAGAAAATAGGCATCAATAATCTTGGGGCAATGCCGATCGAGGGTTTTGACGCAGGAATCTTAATGCAGGCGTTCGAGGGACTTAAAGAAGAAGATTTCAACAACGTCGAAACTTTTGAAGGAAAATATTTATTGAGAAATGGCGAGCTTGTGTTTGAAAGGACGCAAAGCCAGCCAATATCTTCTGCCGAGAAAACTCTTTCGGAAAAAGGATATAAAACTCTTATAGCAAATCTGTCTTCGCGCCTGAATTTACAAGTAGCCGACAAGGCAGACGTTGATAAAATAATTTCGAAAATAAATTCAGGTCCAACTAAAGCTTTCGTCCAAGCGGGGATTGGCCAGGCGGCAAGCGCACTTGGAGTTACGATCACGCCTGCGAAAATTCTGGAAGACAGCCGCTGTCCGGTTGATGTCCAATGCATCTGGGCCGGACAAGTCCGCTTGGAAGCGCAGGTGAAAAATCAGTCCGTGGAGAAAAAAGTTGAATTCAAATCGGGTTCACCCGTCGCTTTTGAAAATTTTGAAATAACATTAACAGAGGTGCGGCCCGAACCGCGTTCGCAGAAAAAAATCGAAACCGCGGACTACATTTTCACTTTCGAATTGAAAAAAATTAATTGATTTCAAATATCCACTTGCAATAATACCCCCTAGGGGGTATTATTGCTTTATGAACGCAAAAAATAAATTAAAACAGAGGCTTCGCATAATTGAAGGCCAGGTGCGGGGACTCAGGGAGATGATTGAAAAAGGAGCTTATTGTATTGATATTATTACGCAGAGCTCAGCGGTGAAGCAGGGCTTATCCAATGTGGAAGATCTCCTTTTAGAAGGCCATCTTTCCGGTTGTGTTGTTAAGCAAATAAGGAATGGAAGCACTAATAAAGCTGTGAGCGAGGTACTCAAGGTTTATAAACTAAAAAGAAAATAATGGCTGCCGAAACACTTAAAATCAAGGGTATGCATTGCGCTTCATGCGCGGCTATCATAGAGAAGGCGCTCATAAAAACCGAGGGGGTCAGGTCGGCAGAAGTTAATTTTGGAACAGAAACAGCCAAGGTAGATTTCGATTCCGCTAAAACGAGCGCAAAAGAACTTTCGAAGAAAATAGAGCCGTTGGGTTACTCGTTTTATGTATCTACAGCCGAGGAAATGGGAATGACCGAAGAAGAACACGCGGCGCATTTGGGTTTGAGCCAATCGAAAGACGAAAAGCTTCGCGAACTTGCCGAGATGAAAAAGAAAATATCGATTGCGATTCCGCTTTCCGTTGTAAGTATTTTCTCGATGAGCTGGGAAATCTTATCCAGTTTTGATATTCTCCCCGGATTACCTCTTCTTTTGTCAGAACTTCTCCGTTATACAATACCGGTTATTGCCGCGTATATGCTTGTGGTTGTTGGCAGGCCTTATCTCAAGGGTGTTTATCGCTTTATCCGATATGGAAATGCAAACATGGATACTTTGATCGGCATCGGGACTTCGGTTGCGTTCCTTTACAGTGTTATTGTCACAGTTTTCGCTGAAACGCTTTCCCGCTTCATTGATGTATCAAGCACTTATTACGATGTAACGATTGTCGTGGTCGCTTTCATAACTTTAGGTAAATATTTGGAGGCGCGGTCAAAAATAAAAACCGGCGATGCAATTGAAAAATTACTGAATCTGCAGGCGAAAACCGCGCTTGTAAAACGAGACGGGAAAGAAATTGAAATTCCCGCGGACCAAGTTCGCATAGGGGACTTAATTATCGTAAAACCGGCCGGAAGGATTCCCGTTGACGGAGTTTTGGTTGAGGGGTCCTCGTTTGTTGATGAGTCCATGGTGACGGGCGAGCCGATTCCCGTTGAGAAAAAAAGGGGAGACTCCGTCGTGGCGGGCACGATGAACACTTCGGGTTCGTTTATTTTTCAAGCGGCAAAAGTTGGTTCCGAAACGCTTCTCTCGCACATAATAAAAATGGTGGAAGAAGCCCAGGGATCAAAAGCGCCGATACAGGCGCTTGCTGATAAAATTTCCTCGGTTTTCGTCCCGGTAGTTCTAGTCATTTCTTTCTTGGCATTAGCGCTTTGGCTTTTAATCGGATCAAGCATATTGGGATTTTCGTCCGCTCTGTCGCTCGGACTCGTTTCGTTTGTGGGTATTCTTGTGATTGCCTGTCCATGCGCGCTTGGGCTCGCGACACCTACTGCGATTATTGTCGGCGTCGGGAAAGGGGCAAAAGAGGGGATCTTAGTAAAAGACGCGGCAACTCTCGAAAAATTTTATAAGGTTGATACGGTTGTAATGGATAAAACGGGAACAATCACAAAGGGAAGGCCCGAACTTGCGGGGATGAAAAATTTTTCAAAAGAAAGCGATGAAAAAATAACTTCAATTCTTGCCTCTCTTGAAAATAAATCAGAGCACCCGATTTCAAGGGCCATTGTAGAATATGCCCGTGAAAAAAATATAAAAATAGAAGATGTAATAAATTTCGAAATAATTAAAGGCAAGGGTGTGCGCGGAAAAATAGGGAAAGATGAATATTTTGCCGGCAACTCCAAACTGATGGAAGATTTAAAATTATCGTTTGATAAAAAGTCGATGGAGGAAAATACCAAAAAAGGGAAAACGCCGGTTATTCTCGCGTCAGCGAAGGGAGTAATCGGAGTTTTTATGGTTGAGGATAGTTTGAAGCCTGAAGCGGCCGAAGCCATAAGGAAATTGCATAATTTAGGAATCAAAACGATAATGCTGACTGGTGACGATAGAAATACTGCGTTTTATATCGCAAGCCAAGTTGGAATTGATGAAGTATTTGCCGAAGTATTGCCGGAAGACAAGCAAAATAAAATAAAGGAGCTCCAGGAAAAAAATCACATTGTGGCGATGGCTGGGGACGGCGTAAACGACGCGCCTTCGCTTGCCCAGGCGGATGTGGGTATCGCAATGGCGACCGGAACGGATGTGGCAATCGAGTCCGCGGGAATAACTCTTCTCCATGGCGATATCTCTAAATTAGTTAAGGCCGTCCATCTTTCGAGAATCACTATGCGCGGAATCAAGCAAAATCTTTTCTGGGCTTTCATTTATAATATAGTGGGGATACCGCTTGCGGGAGGGATTTTTTATCCGATCTTCGGCTGGACAATCTCGCCGATTTTCGCGGGACTCGCGATGGCGTTTTCTAGCGTTTCGGTTGTTTCAAATTCCTTACGCCTAAAAGCAATAAAACTATAATCAAATCGTGAATTTAGAGTCAAAAAAATATATATTTCAGGTCAAGGGCATGCATTGCAAATCATGCGAAATTTTGACGGAGGGCGAGCTTAAAGATTTGCCGCAGATAAAAAAAGTGGAGGCGAATTTTAAATACCGCTCCGTCGAAATAGTTGGAGATTTTGGAGATATGTCGGAGGAATCGCTAGCCGTAGAATTATCAAAGCCGCTCTTAAAGCACGGATATTCGCTGACGCTTGAAAGAGAAGATAAAAAAATCAATTGGTCGGATTTCAAGATTGCTCTGCCGTTAGCATTGGCGTTTGGCGTGTTTTTTATAGCGCTCCAAAAATTAGGGATCGTAAATTTAATAAACTCCGGCAACGTTTCATATGGCGCGGCGTTTACAATAGGTTTTGTAGCTTCTCTTTCCACGTGCATGGCCGTGGTGGGCGGGCTTGTTTTATCCATGTCCGCGAATTTTGCCAAAGAGGGCGACAAAATAAAACCGCAGATTTATTTTCATTCAGGAAGGATAATTTCCTTTTTTATTTTAGGTGGCGTGGTTGGGGCGCTTGGTTCGGCTTTTCAGTTGGGGGCCATGGGGACCTTCGTTTTAGGTTTGCTTGTAGCGTTAGTGCTTTTAATACTCGGAATAAATCTTCTCGATATTTTTCATTTTACAAGAAAACTTCAGCCGACTTTGCCGAAATTTATTTCTAATCATTTGCTCGAACTTAAAAAAGCCAACCATTCTCTGACGCCGTTAGCGCTTGGAGCGATAACTTTTTTCCTTCCGTGCGGATTTACGCAGTCCATGCAGATTTACTCCCTCTCCACTGGAAGTTTTACGGCAGGAGCGCTCACGATGCTAAGTTTCGCGCTCGGAACTTTGCCGGTTCTATTGCTTTTAAGTTTCAGCTCGCTTGGAATTCATGACAAGGCAAAGTCTGGAATATTTTTCAAAACCGCCGGGCTCGTCGTAATTTTCTTCGCTATTTTTAATCTTTTAAATAGCTTGGCGGCTATGGGCATTATCCCTCCAATTATTAATATTTAAATTATGAAAGGAATTATAATATCTATTGTTAT
The DNA here is from genome assembly GCA_016176285.1 of Candidatus Giovannonibacteria bacterium. Taxonomy (GTDB): domain Bacteria; phylum Patescibacteriota; class Minisyncoccia; order JACPKW01; family UBA11713; genus JACOXM01. The sequence goes on from JACOXM010000003.1 coordinate 55,461, forward strand.
ATCCGCGGTTGTAATCGTGGGAGTAATCGTGCTCGTGAACAACGGAAACGGAGGAAATATTAAAGAGGGGGAGAATGTAAGTATGGTTGATGGAAAACAGATTATTGAGATTGATGCGAAGGGCGGATATTTTCCACGCAAAACAATCGCGACGGCAGAGGCGCCGACAGTTATCCGCATGAATACGAAGGGTACGTTTGATTGCTCGTCCGCCTTAGTGATACCAAAAATAGGATATCGCTCATATCTCCCTTCCCAAGGACAAACCGACATAGAGCTCGGCCCGCAAAAATCTGGAACAAAAATCCAGGGGCTTTGCAGTATGGGAATGTATAACTTTGAAATAGAATTCCAGTAAGTCGCTACTGTTTGTTTTGTTCGAGGTCTTGGATTGTTTTTTCAAGCGAATCGAAAAATTTCTGGCGGTCTCCGTCAATTTGTTTTTGGAGATTTTCTAACTGCTTGTCTATTCCTGCCCAGAACTCTTTTGCCTGTGTTTCAGAGTCCGCGAATATCTGCTGGAGATCTTGGCGGGTTTTTTCAAGTTCTGGCTTTAATTCCGTGGGAGTTCTGCCCAAGCGGAGGTACGCCCAAATTGCCAAAAGACGGGCGCGCGCCTCGGCTGTTCTATACTGGCGCTGGGCTTCGGATAGGCGCTTTTCCGAGTCTTCGGAAAGTTTGTTAAAGTTGTTGCTTAAATTAGCAACGTAATACAGCGTGATTGCCAATAAAATAAGCGTGATTATGGAAATCACGATCCCAATTTTTGTCCACTTAGTAGCGTTTCCATTCATATACTATAGTGACGTAAAACATTAAATAACTTACTTTGCTTTATTATTTTGAAATTGCTAGGATATAGTATAATTTTTATTCTTAGGCGGGGACCGAGGCTTTCTGGAGGCGTGCCGGAGCGGTTGAACGGGCCGGTCTCGAAAACCGGTATACTCGAAAGGGTATCGGAGGTTCGAATCCTCCCGCCTCCGCAGACAATAATATGACAGATAAAATAATTATTTATTCAGCAGGATTAATTACCCTCGTATCTGTTATTTGGGTAATTTTTCTGGAAATTCGATTGAGAAAAGTTTTTGGCGGGAAAAAGCCTGATGGTTTGGAAGAAATTTTAAAAACAATCGCGGCGGAGTTGAAAGACGGAAACGAATTCAGGGAAGAAATGGAAAAATATTTGGAGAATGTGGAGAAAAGGCTTCGCAGGTCTGCACAGCATGTCGGAATAGTGCGTTTTAACCCGTTTCCGGACGCGGGAGGAGACCAGAGTTTTGCCATTGCCATAATGGATGAAAAAAAATCAGGAGTTGTGCTATCGTCTCTATACGGGCGGGATACCTCGCGCATATACGCAAAGCCTCTCGAAAACGCGTCTTCGCACTATCAGCTTTCTAATGAAGAGCTTAAGGCGATAGAAGAAGCGCTGAAGAAGTAATTTTTAGGAATTAGTTATATATTGATTATGAATTCCAAATCAGAAATTGGAGCAGAAACACGTCCGCCGATAATCGTGGTTATGGGGCATATTGATCATGGAAAGACTACGCTTTTGGATAAGATAAGGAATTCCAATGTCGCAGAAAAAGAAACGGGCGGGATTACCCAGCATATAGGCGCGTACAAAATTCAGACGGAGCGCGGCGGAATAACTTTTATTGACACTCCGGGACACGAGGCATTTTCCAAAATGCGCTCGCGCGGAGCAAGGGTTGCGGACATAGCCCTCTTGGTGGTTGCCGGGGATGATGGCGTGAAGCCGCAGACAGAGGAGGCGTTAAAAGTTATTAATGAGGCCAATCTGCCTTTTATAGTTGTAATTAATAAAATTGACCGTGAAAATTCCGATCCCGAAAAGGCAAAAAAAGAACTTGGTGATAAGGGAGTCATTTTTGAAGAATGGGGAGGGAAAGTTCCGGTGGTAAAAGTTTCCGCGAAGACGGGACAGGGAATTCCGGAACTTTTAGAAATGATATTACTTCTCGCAGAGATTGACGGTTTAACTTATGATTCTTCGAAGAGCGCCGAGGGTGTTGTCATAGAAGCGCACCTCGATTCACAGCGCGGGCAGTCCGCGACGCTTCTTCTTCGCGATGGCCAATTAAAAAAGGGAGATTGGATACTCGCCGGAGACGCAAAGGTAAAAACGAAAATTTTGGAAGATTATCGAGGAGAGCCGGTTAATAATGCGCTCGCCTCCGATCCGGTGCGGGTTGTCGGTTTTGATAAATCTGTAAAAGCGGGAGCGGTTTTTAAATCCTTTAATTCGAAGGAAGAGTTGGATGATTTACTTAAATCCAGCCAAGCCCAGGCATCCTTAAGGACTCCGTACCAGGAGGGAGAAAAAGTTGTTCCAATTATTTTAAAGGCAGATGTTTCCGGATCGCTCGAGGCGATTGAGGGCCAAATTGCCAGGATTGATTTGAGTGATTATTCGCTTGCTATCCTAAGATCAGAGGTGGGCACTATAACGGAAGATGATATTAAACTTGCCTCCGGCAATAAGAATTCTTTAGTTATCGGTTTTCGCGTAAAAATAGATAAAGCCGCGATAGCCACCGCTGAACGCTTCGGAGTGACGGTAATGAATTTTAATATTATTTACGAGCTTGAGGATTGGATAAAAAAAGAACTAGAAAGAATAATCGGGGAGGAAAAAGTCAGGAAGATTCTCGGTGTCGTGCGTATAATAAAAATTTTTAAGGAAACTGGATCTAAGAAAATTGTCGGCGGGGTTGTTGAATCCGGAGGTATTTATTCCCAGAAGCGCTTCACTCTTCTTAGAAGGAATTTTCCGTTGGGAGAGGGAAAAATTTCCGAATTGCAGGCGGGTAAAATTAAAGTCAATGAAATTCTTTCAGGAAATGAGTTCGGGGCGCTTGTAGAAATTGCTATTGAGGTTGTTCAGGGAGACAGGCTTGAAATTTTCGATGAAGAAAGTGTGTGGAGAAATCTCACAAAAATATGAGCGCCAGGAGAATAGATAAACTTAAGGAGCTTTATAAAAGAGCTTCAACGGAATTCATTCAAAAACATACCGAGGCGGAAGGATTTATTTTGAGCATCACAAATGCGGAGCTTTCTGATAAATTAAACCGCCTTAAGATATTTTTTTCGGTATGGCCTGACCAAAAAGAAAAGGATGTGCTAAAATCTTTAGAGAGTTTAAAAGGGGGGCTAAGAAAGGAGCTTGGGGAGCGCGTAAAAACGAAATTCGTCCCGCAGATAGAATTCGTGCCGGATGATTCGGAAAAAAAGCGACTCCGCATTGAGGAGCTCTTGAATAAGGATAAATAAAAAGATAATTTATTATTTCGGGCCGAGTAGCCAAGTGGTAAGGCAAGGGACTGCAAATCCCTTACACGGGGGTTCAATTCCCCCCTCGGCCTCCAATGCCCGGGTGGCGGAATGGTATACGCGAAGGACTTAAAATCCTTTGCCCACAAGGCTTGAGGGTTCGAGTCCCTCCCCGGGCACCAGAAAGGAAATATGATATAATTGTTGATACTAGCCGCACCGCTCAAAACCGCAAAGGAACCCGTAGAAAAACATCGGCTCGCCTGCCCGCCTCTGGAGGGAACCATATTTTAATTTTGGGGGAAGAAAAATTTTTAATCCTTAATCCAAAAACAATATGAAATATATACTTTACGCAAGAAAATCTACAGAAGAAGATGACCGACAAGTGCTTTCGATTGAAGCGCAACTCGTAGAGTTTTCAAGTGCATGTTTCTTGAATTCATACGTGTAATTGATTGACCGTTCCGTACAGCTAAAGACATTCGGATTTTGCTTTAATACAGCAACTTCCTCAATTGAAAATGTTGTTCTCATGTTCTTTTGTTAATTGTTCATTCTAACAAAAGAAAACATTGGTACCCCCACAAAGTGTCCACTTTATGGGGTACAGATCATTTGTGCCCTTTGTTTGAAAATGCGCGAACCTTTTTTGAGCAGAACTGATGGCGCGCTTCGCGCGCCAAACTGAACGCTCGGGCGGGGCGGGAAGGAAAGGGGTTGAAGGGGAAGGGAATTCCCGCCCCGCCCTCGCTGGCGAACCATTTTCTATTTATTGATTGAAAAGCATTATCTCGCCAGTATCTTGATTGAACGAAAATTCGTTATTAGTGAGCGGGTTTAGTATCGGTTTTGTTAAATACTTGGGTACCAATTCCGATTGGGAAACAGGATGTTTGTTATTGTCGTATTTGTAGGCTTCTAGAGCCATCTGAAACCTAGTTTGCTCAACTAATAAATCAGCTTCGCATCTTTTCGTTTGTGTTGTAGATAAATCTGCCATCACAACGCTTTTTAACACCTCAAAAACAGCATTTCTTGTAAGTGGTAATTTCCACACCACAATTTTGGGAAGTTTTTCCTCAAAACTTTTTTGATGTTCTTTTATGGCTTGATTTAACCGATGACACGGAACATCGGCAAGTGCTATATTTTGTCGAGTATCTTCAGCCATTTCTGTAAAAAATCTATTTGGCTGAATATAAAAATTGGAGTCGATCTTATTTACAAACGCCAGTCCATTTTTCCCAGCTAGGTATTCTAATTTGAAAGCATTTTTGAGCCCACCCTCGTTTTGGTTATATTTTTCCATTTCAGAAATTTGTGGTATCAACATTTTTGAAGGAACGTCTTGTTTCGTCAATATTATTTGGAGAGTTTTCAACCCAATACGTTTCATTGCATCACCAACTAAATAATCAATCAAAGTTATGCGGGGCTCCTGCATCAATAATTGGCCGATATGAATAGGCGCTAAAGCATCTTCAATAGCACCTTGAAAATCATCCTTGTATGCTCTCGAAAGAGCGGATAGGCTCGTTAATCTTGCACTAACTCTCAAATAATTTAATGGGCATAGCTCCGTGGTGAACGAAATATTTTCAGCGGTCGTGGGGCATTGATAATAAGAGAGGGCTGCGGATTTTCTTACCTCTGTCAGTACATTTTCATTCTTGCTCAAAATTAAATCGGCCGCTGCTTTGTCCCACGCCTTACCCTCCAAAAACTCCATATACTTTTTATTAGCATCACCAGCTGGTTCATATATTTGTTCGCTAATTTTTACCAGCGAAAAATATGCGTTTTCTTCTTTGGGTGGCAGGACTATATTACTTGCTATTAAATCTGAATCGGAAATTTCTGGTAAATCAGGAAAAAGTAAAGTGAGAGACCCGACAGCCAAAGCTGGGATTGCGAAGATAAAAAATATTACTTGAAGAACTAATTTTCTAAACGTTCCGGTAAAATTATGCCTAAAGATAAAGGCAAGGAATGTGAGAATAATTATCGCCGCGTTCCATAAAAACGAAGAAACGAATTCAACTGAAAATTGGAGATGTTCCCTAAATAGAATTGCTAAGATATTTATTACGGAGAGAAATGATAGAACAAAAAGAATTGGCAATATCCACCTGCGTAACTTAAAAGCGCCCCAAAATAGAATCAGAAAAACTAAAACCAATACAAATGCGCCAGCATACAGGCCGTACGGCACTAAAGAATATGAGATAGAAATTTCTGTTAATTCCCCGAGGACTTTTACCGAGGATAATAACGACGATGTGATTGCTATAACCATTATTCCCAATGCTAGAAAACCTATGACCGCCCATGTTTTAAACACCATTCGCAACCACCGGGGAGGTGTTGAGATTTGGTCGTTATTTTCTTGAGGAGTAAGATTGTTTGACTCATTCATGTTTTTATTTTATCACTTATCAATAAAAAGCTCCAATAGTTCCCGCTTTAAAAATAGAAAATGGTTCGCCAGCGAGGACGGCGCGGGATTCCTCCCCTTGAACCCCTCCTCCCGCGCCGTCTGAGCCGAAGCGTAGCCCCAGCCGCCCCGCGCGTAAGCGCGGAGCCGAGCTGAAAAATGTTCTCACCCTTTTAGAAGAAAAAATCCGGTGCGCGCAAATTCAGAAATCAAAAGAGAACATTTTTCTGCGAGGCAAATCCCGCCGTAGGCGGGATGGTGGCAGTTACGAATTTCTGATAAAGTGAGTTCGAGCTGAATTGTAAACGGCCACCAGAAAGGAAATATGATATAATTGTTGATACTAGCCGCACCGCTCAAAACCGCAAAGGAACCCGTAGAAAAACATCGGCTTGATTTTGGGGGAAGGTTGTCATGCTTGGTATTGCAGGGTATTTTATATTCACTAAAGAAGCTACAAAAATTAAAGTTTTTACCAATAAAGAACAATGTGAGAAAGAAGCTGGCTCTAATTGTATTTATTACTTGTGCGATATTCCGCTTGGAGACTTGTACCAAAAGTTGTGTATAAATGGTCTTGGCTCTGGATGGTATAGTTCTGCAGAGATTGGAGATAACGAAACTACACAATCCGAAACCGCTCAATGGAAAATATTTACAAATACTGAATATAAATATCGGGTTAGCTATCCTGCCGACTGGGAACTTGGGCAAATTACCGTAAAACAATCTCCTGCGGCAGTCCGGTTTACGAAAATAGCCAAACAAGGTGATAAATATCTTAACGATGCTGTTGTTGATATTATTGTTGAACTTAACCCACTTAGAAAAACACCTACCGAAGAATGGTATCGAGAGTGGGTAAAACAAATTCCGGCTGGAATCAATCTTGAAGGGGTCAAGATTGAAGAAACGACATTCAGGAATATGAAAGCGCTCAAAATCAACAATGATACGATTTTCTTCGTTAAAGGATTTAATATGTTTAGAATTACATGGCATGTTGCTGGTGATTATGATCAGTCGCTAGTCAGGTCAACTGAAAAGATTTTTGAACAAATGTTGGACACTTTTGCATTTTTTGATTAATTTTTGCCGCCAAAGAAAAACTTGAAACCCGCCTGCAACGCTTTGCGTAGAAATGCGGGCAGGTTGTCAGCGGTGCGGCTCCCCGCCTGCGCCGAGGCTTCGGCAGGCAGGCGCCGCATTTC
>JACOXM010000014.1 GCA_016176285.1 Candidatus Giovannonibacteria bacterium
TTTAAATTTTACTTAGCTCAAAAAATTCTTCGATGGTTTTAAGTCCAAGGTCACCTTTGCCGCGTTCCCGCACGGCAATTTTTTTTGCGACGACTTCTTTCTCCCCAATCACAAATAGATATGGGATTTTTTGAAGTTCCCCCTCGCGTATTTTTTTCCCGACGGTTTCATTTCTTAAATCCAGTCCTACTCGTATATTTTTTTCGAGCAAATATTCCTCGATTTCTTTCGCATATTCCAAAACTTTATCGTTAACCGCGAGAATTTTAACTTGGACAGGGGAAAGCCAAAAAGGAAGCCTGCCTCCCGTATTTTCCAACAGAAATGCAAAAAAGCGGTCAAATGATCCCAATATCGCGCGGTGAATAATAACCACTGGCACCTCTTTCCCGGACGCATCAACATAATTTAAATCAAATTTACCGGCAGAATAAAAATCTACCTGCACTGTCGCGATAGTTTCTTCGCGGCCGTAAAGATTTTTTACCTGGATATCTATTTTGGGCCCGTAAAAAGACGCTTCGCCCAAACCTTCGACAAAATCCAGCCCGTTATTCGCAAGTGCGCCTCTAAGCGCTTTTTCCCCGGCTGCCCACATTTTTTTATTTTTTATGTCGCCGAATTTTTCTTTTTTCTTAAAATCCGGCAGCGACAGGCGGTACCAATAGTTTTCCATTTCAAATTCTGTGTAAACATTTTTATGCATTTCCAGGATTTTTGTAAGCTCGGTCTCAAGGTGATTGGGCGTCAAATAAATATGCGCGTCATTTTGCGTAAAATTTCTTGTACGCATTAACCCGGACAAAACTCCGGAACGCTCATATCTATAAACTGTACCGAATTCAGCCAATCGCAATGGAAGTTCGCGATAACTTTTTTTGCTTCTTCGATAAATCACGTGATGGTGCGGGCAGTTCATCGGCTTCAGGTAATATTTTTCGTCGTCAATAATAAGGGGTGAGTACATGTCGTCCTTGTAGTGCGAAAGATGCCCTGATTTTTTATAAATCGCCTCTTTCGCGATGTGCGGGGTAAATACGTGCTTATAATTTTGGGCCCGTTCAAGCTCAAACATATAATCTTCTAAAATTTTTCTCACCGTGAAGCCGTTAGGGAGCCATAAAGGAAGGCCGCGGCCGATATCCTCGTCCATCATGAATAAATCCAATTCTTCTCCGAGCTTGCGGTGGTCGGATTCTTCGGCTTTTTTCATGCGGGCGACATATTCGTCGAGTTCGTTTTTATTTTCGAATGCAGCCCCGTAGATTCTGGTAAGCTGCGGATTTTTTTCATCCCCGCGCCAATAAGCCCCGGCAATTTTTATGAGCTTGAATGCTTCTGGATTAATTTCTTTAGTATTCGAGACATGCCCGCCCCTGCAAAGGTCAATAAAATTTCCCGACTGGTAGAGGGTCAGATTTTTCTTCTCTTTTGAAAATTCTTTTATTAAATCAAGTTTGAATGGCTGGTCCTTGAAAGTTTTTTTAGCATTGTTCGCGGTTACGGATTTCCCCCTAAACTCCAGATCCTGCTTAATTTCCTGCCTCATCAACTCTTCGATTTTCGCGAGCTCATTATCCGAAATTGGGCGCGGAAGCAAGAAATCGTAATAAAAGCCGGATTCTATTACCGGCCCTATGCCAAGTTTTGCCTTGGGAAATATTTTTAAAACCGCGGATGCCAAAAGATGCGCGAGGGAATGGCGAATATTTTCGAGGGAGCTATTATGCAATGGCGCTTTCTTGATTTTGTTTTTCATTTTTTTCTTTTTCGCCCAGCCTTATCGCCTTCTCGCAAATAATGCTTGGGTTTCCGTTTCTTACGGAAAATTTTCCCTTCACGGCGATGCAAGTATCCGGGGCGAAAACATCTCCATTATTAAACAGAAGCCGCGGAAAAACAACAGCTTCGATGGAATCAGTCAAATCCGCGATGCGTATAAAAAGCATGGGCTGGTTTTGTTTTGTTAGAACTTTTTTAAGTTCCTCGATAATACCACCGATAACTACCGGCGTGCCTTCTTTGAATGTTTTAATCTGCTTAATGTTCATTTTTTGGCGCTCAAGCACGGCTTTAAACCGTTCGAGCGGGTGGCCGGAAACAAACAATCCCAAAAGCTCCTTTTCCCAGCGTAATTTTTCCTCTTGCGTCGCGGGCGGAGTCTCGTTTAAGGAAAGGGTGCTCTTTATGTTTTGGGGCATATCTCCAAAAAGTGAATTTTGCGCGCTGTTAAATTCTTTTGTGGCTTCCCGATGGTGCGTCAGCAATGTTTCCATATTTTCCAGCATCTGCGATCTTTCGCCGAGTTTATCCATTGCTCCGGATTTTATGAGCGCTTCCAGAGACTTCTTGTTTAAATCCGAATAAGGAATCCTTTCCAGAAAATCTGCGAGCGAATAAAACGCGCCATTCTGCACGCGCTCGCTGATGATGGATTTTACGACATTCGAACCCACATTTTTTATTGCCCGCAAACCGAACCTGATGGAGAGTTTTTTCTGCGAATCCTCCGGCGCAAATCCTTCAAGCGAAGTATTGATTTCCGGCGGCAGAACATCAATTCCAAGCTCGCCAGCTTCCTTGATAAGAAAACTGATCCGCTCCGTATCTTTTTCGTCGGAATTCATGAGGCTCGTCATGAATTCGATAGGATAATAAGTCTTCAAATATGCGGTTTGATATGCTACTTCGGCATAGGAAGCCGCATGCGACCTGTTGAAACCGTACCTCGCGAATGGCTCTAAAAGTTCGCCAAGTTTTTTTGCGACGCCTTTCTCAATTTTATTTTGCACCATTCTGGAGACGAATTTATTTTTTTGCTCGTCGAGCAGGCTTTTAATTTTCTTTCCGATAGCTTTTCTCAGTGTGTCGGCTTCCGCGAGCGTAAATCCCGCAAGCGCTTGCGCGATTTGCATCAGCTGCTCCTGGTAAACAGCAATTCCATAAGTATTCTTTAGGATCGGCTCAAGCTTGGGATGCAAATATGTGACTTGCTCCTTTTTGTGTTTTCTCTTTATATACGAAGGGATTAATTCCATCGGGCCGGGGCGATAAAGCGATATCATCGCGATGATATCCTCAATATTCGTGGGCTTCAGGTCTTTTAAATATCTTGTCATCCCTTGGCCTTCCAGCTGAAAGACACCGACGGTTTTCCCCTCCGTAAGAGTTTTAAAAACTGCAGAATCGTCACGGGGCACTTCATCAAGATTAACAATCGCGCCATGCCTTGATTTAATGAGATTCAATGAGTGTTCGATGATGCTTAAGTTTTTGAGTCCGAGGAAATCCATTTTCAAGAGCCCCAAGTCCTCAATCGCGTGCATTTCATATTGGGAGACAACTACTTCCCCGGACATTTCTTCGCCGGATGCGTATTGGAGTGGAATGATATTTTTCAAAGGATCTTTTGTAATAACCACTCCGCACGCATGAACCGAAGCATGCCTCGCAACACCTTCAAGTTTTAGCGCCGAGTCGAGCAATTTTTTAGCTTCAGGATTTTCTCTGTAAATATTTTTCAGCTCATCTATATTTGTTATGCATTCCAAAAGCCAGCCTTCCTTCATTCCCTGCGTCGGATTAAAGGGGATCATTTTGGCAAGCTGGTCGCAAAACGCGTAAGAAATACCGAGAGCCCTTCCCGCGTCTCTAATCGCTGCCCTCGCGGCCATTGTTCCGAAGGTGATAATTTGCGCGACCTTATCTTTTCCGTATTTATTTCTTACGTATTCAAGAACCTTATCGCGGCCCGTATCCGCAAAATCCAAATCTATATCCGGCGGGGAAATGCGGTCCGGGTTCATGAATCTTTCGAAAATCAAATTGTAATGGATCGGGTCTATATTAGTGATGCCTAATATATATGAAATGATGGAACCGGCGGCGGAACCTCTGCCGGGACCGGTTACGATTCCTTCGCGTTTCGCCCAATTTACAAAATCCTGAACAATTAAAAAATAAGCCGAAAAACCGGTTTTGCTGATTACGCTAAGCTCGTAGTTGAGGCGATCGCGAATTTCCGGCGTGACATTCTTATACCGGTTTTGGATCCGTTCGTTGCATAAATGAGATAAATAACTTTCTGTATTAAAACCTTCAGGTACCTCATAATACGGCAGCTGCAGAACCCCCATTGGAATTTGAACGTTAACGCGGCTGGCGATATTTAAAGTATTGTCGCAGGCTTCGGGAACATCGGTAAAATAACTTTTCATGGTTTTCGGATCCCTGAATGAAAAATCATCCGCTTTCATTGTTAAGCGGTCTTCGTTATCGATTCGGGAATTTGTCTGCACCGCCAAGAGGACATCTTGGGCCTCGGCATCTTCCGGGCGCAGATAATGCGAATCTTGTGTGGCTACCAACGGTGTATTTGTTTTTTTAGCAAGTTCCTTGAGCGCCTTCTGGATTTCAGTGTGATTCGGAATGTTCGGATGGTGCGATATTTCTATGAAAAAATTATCTTTCCCAAAAATATCCTTGTATTCGGCTGTAAGTTTTTCAGCGCCTTCGAAATCTTTTCTATAAAGGGCGCGCGCTATTTCTCCGCCGATGCACCCGGAGAGCGCTATTATTCCCTTTGAATGTTTCCGTAGGAGTTCTTTATCCACTCTAGGCTTATAATAAAAACCTTCGAGGTGGGAAACGGTAACAAGTTCAATCAAATTATGATAACCTTCTTCATTTTCAGCCAGCAAGGTTAAGTGATATCTCCGCTCGTCAACACCAGGCTCTTTGTCTTTTAACGATCGCGCGGCGACATAGCCCTCAAGCCCTATAATCGGCTTAACGCCCGCATTTTTTGCGGCCTTATAAAACTCAATCGCGGCATACATATTTCCGTGGTCGGTAATCGCAAGCGCGGGCATCTCCATTCGCGCGGCTTCTTTTACTAAATCCTTAACCTTCGAAAGGCCATCCAAAAGAGAATAGTGGGAATGAGTATGCAAGTGTACGAAGCTCATGAAATTATTCTAAAATATTATTATGTCTAAATACATAGTCGGTATTGACGAAGTCGGGCGGGGGCCTCTTGCGGGACCGGTGACGGTCGCTGCTGTTGCGGCTCCAATTTCTAATTTTCAATTTCTAATTTCTAATGAGATTAAGGGGATCAAAGATTCCAAAAAGCTGTCGCCAAAAAAGCGCGACGATTGGTATAAAAAAATCAAAAAAAACAATAAGTTTAGATATTCGGTATCGTCCGTAAGCCATTCAGTTATAGATAAGAAGGGAATTGTATATGCCCTGCGCTTAGCCGTGAAACGATGCGTAAGCAAATTAGAAATTAGTAATTCGGACTTAGAAATTCTCCTGGATGGATCGCTTTATGCACCACCGGAGTATAAACAAAAAACAATTATTCGCGGCGACGAAACAGTTCCGATAATCTCCGCGGCCTCCATAATTGCAAAAGTTACCCGTGACCGGAAAATGACACAGCTCGCAAAAAAATATCCTAAATATCTTTTTGATATACATAAGGGCTATGGCACGAAGCTTCATCGCGAGCTTTTGAAAACGAATGGCTTTTGTGATATTCATCGCAAAAGCTTCTGTACGAGGGTTGTATAAAGAGTTGTAATCAATAACAGGTTTTGCTAGCATATTTTTATGGTAAACCACATGCGCCATACGTCCGGACACCGCGACCAACGGAGAGCGAACCAAAAGCTGAAAGATATCAGTCTTTCGGCATGCTCGCATTGTAAGGAGAATAAATTGCCACACGTAATATGTGCGAATTGCGGTTATTACAACGGCAAGATGGTTATAGACGTTTTAAAAAAACTTGATAAAAAAGAGCGAAAAAAGAAAGAAAAAGAGCTAGCCCAGCAGGAAGAAGCAAAGACGTAAAATAACTTATATCGAATGTTCTTTAAAGACTTGTATATTAAAAAAGATAAATATGGCAAATAGGCACCTGGCAAGATCGGTAGCGATGCAGTCCCTTTTCGAGTGGGATTTCCGCGGAGAAAATAATTCCACCATCGCAAAGATATTGGATAATAATCTAAAAGAGTTCGCGCCGGGTTTTGATGACCGCAAATTCGTGGAGGAACTTGTGGAGGGCGTTCTTAAGAATCGAGACAAAATCGATTCGATTATTGAGAAGGCAGCTCCCGAATGGCCTTTAGCGCAAGTGGCTATGGTGGATAGAAATGTGCTTCGCATCGGGCTATACGAGCTTTTATTCGGGTCGCGAAAAGAAGTTCCGCCAAAAGTCGCTATAAACGAGGCAATAGAACTTGCAAAAACCTTCGGCTCGGAATCTTCGGGGCGGTTTGTAAACGGAGTTTTGGGAACGGTGTACCGGGAAATCGGAGAGCCGGGAAAAGAAGAAACTTCCAAGAAAAAAAACGCGGTTGAAAATCTCGACAAATTGCCCATCGAAATAAAGACGGGTGGCGTTGTTTTCCGGAGGGATGGAAAAAGATTATTTTTTGCGCTAGTGCACGACGTATTCGGTTATTGGACACTCTCAAAAGGAAGCCCAATTGAAAACGAAGAAATCAAAGATGCGGCGATAAGAAAAGTAAAGGAAGAGCTCGGAATTTTAAACGCAAAAATTATAGATAAATTAGGAATTACAGAATATATCGCGAAAGATCCCGAAAGGGGCCAGGTTAGGCGACAAGTAAGTTATTTTTTAATAGAGACGGACAGTACGGAATTGAATCTCGAGGCTTCAGGAGGGCTTGATGACGCAAAATGGTTTGCCCCGGGGGATGTCCAAGATTTGAAAACCTATCCGGACATAAAGCCTCTTTTGTCCAAATCCCTTGATATCATAAAAAATGAGTGATTTTTCCAAGCTAGAAGAACAAATTGAAGTTGAGTTTAAGAATAAAAATTTTTTAGTTGAGGCATTTACCCACCGTTCATATTTAAATGAAAATCCGGAGTGGAAAGGGAACCACAATGAGCGGCTGGAATTTCTGGGTGATGCCGTTTTGGAATTGGTTGTAACGGAGCATCTTTTTGCGCATTTTACCCAAAAGGCGGAAGGGGAGCTGACAAGCCTTCGGGCGGCGCTCGTGAACGCGAACATGCTTTCGGAAATCGCCCAAAATTTAGGTTTAAATGATTATCTTCTTCTTTCCCGCGGGGAGGCAAAGGACCTTGGCCGGGCAAGACAATATATTTTGGCGAATACTTTTGAAGCGCTCGTCGGGGCGATTTATCTCGACGGCGGCTACGTCAAAGCAGAAGAATTTATCAAGAAAAATGTCTTGAATAAAGTTAACGAGGTTATTTCAAAGAAGCTTTTTCGCGATCCGAAGAGCCTTTTTCAGGAACGGGCACAGGAAATTGCAGGAATCACCCCGACATATGAAGTCATCAAAGAATGGGGGCCGGACCACAACAAGCATTTTGTTGTAGGTGTTTATCTCAAAAACGAACTCGTGGCCGAGGGCGAAGGCCCGTCAAAACAGGAAGCACAAATCAACGCCGCAGAAGAAGGGCTGAGGTTAAAGGGGTGGAGTTAGTATGCAATTGAAGCGGCTGGAATTAAACGGATTTAAATCATTCGCTAAGCCAATTGTTTTGGAATTTCCGCACGCGGTTTCTGCTGTTGTTGGGCCGAATGGTTCGGGAAAATCAAACGTGGCGGACGCGATTCGATGGGTTTTAGGAGAGCAATCTATCAAAAGCCTTCGGGGAAAGCGCGGCGAGGATATGATCTTCAATGGATCGAGTACGACATCGCGCCTTTCGCGCGCGTCGGTCAATTTGATTTTTGATAATTCAAATAAAGAATTTCCCCTGGAATTCGAAGAAGTCTCGCTTGGCCGCAGAGTTTATCGCGATGGCGCTAACGAATATATGTTGAACGGCTCGACGGTACGCCTGAAAGATATAATAGAACTTCTTGCAAATGTCGGCTTTGGCTCATCCCAGCACCACATAATAGGCCAGGGAGAAGCCGACAGAATTTTATATGCTTCGCCGAAAGAAAGACGGGAAGTGATTGAAGATGCCCTCGGTTTAAAAATTTTTCAGATAAAAAGACTTGAGTCCGAAAGGAAACTCGAGCGAACGGAAGAAAATATGCGCGAAGTTGCGGGCCTTCAACGCGAAATACAGCCCCATTTAAAATTTTTGAAAGCGCAGGCAGAAAAGTTTGAGATTTCATCAAAACTCAGGGATGAATTAAAGGAACTGCTTCTGGGATTCTTGTCTAAAAAAATAGCAACCATTGAATTTAATTCTCAATCTCTCGGAAAAAGAAAATCAGAGCCGCTAAAAAAACTAAAAAAAATCGAATCGGAAATTTCTCTGCTGCGCGACAGAATCGAAAAAATTGATAAAAAATCGCTTAGTCCGGAGATTGATCGCGGGCTAGAAAATAAGCTCGAGAAGATCAGGGGAAGCCAAATGAACGCTTTGAGGGAATTGGGGAGGCTTGAGGGCTTGATTGCGGCAGGAGAGCGAACCAGGAAAGAAACCAAGGACGAATACGTTTCCAAGAAAGAGGTAGAGAAACTTCTGTCGGATATTGCATCCGGTTTATTAAGGATGAGCAGAGATGAAACCTTAGAATCCTTAAAAAGGGGCATTGTTCATTTAAGAAAAATGATTTCTGATTTTCTTTTACATATTTCAGGCGAAAAAAATGCCGTAGAAGAAGACGATCTCGAAACTTTAAAAGATAATTACGCGAAATTAAAGCAGGAACTTGAAAATCTTCGAAGGGAAGGAGAAAGGCTTTCGGGTGAATATGAAGCAAAAATTCGTGCGGCGAAGGAAGAAGCCGAAGAAACGCGCAAAGAAGAAAAGCTGGTCTATCAGCTGGAACTGGAGGCAGGAAAATTAAAGGACGAATTGCGTTCATTTGAGCTCGAGGAAGAAAAAATAAAGCTTTCGCGCGAGGAATATGAAAGGGAGCTTGATGAGGCAAGTATTTATTTGGGGCATATAAAAATTCCAAAAGGGGAAGCATTTAATTCCGAAGAAGAAACCATCGCCCAAAGGAGAAAGATTGAACGAATTAAATTCAAGCTTGAGGAAGCTGGCGGCATTGACCCCGCAGTAGTTAAAGAATTCGAGGATATTTCAAAGCGCGATGAATTTTTATCAAAAGAAGTTGCAGATTTAACGGCAACCGCCATGCAGTTAAAACAAGTCATGAAAAAACTTGAAGAAAAGCTTGAGCACGATTTCAAGGCGGGGGTTTCCAAAATTAATGCGGAATTCTCGGAATTTTTTACAACTATGTTCGGGGGTGGCAAGGCGGCCCTGAAAATAATCAAAAGCGAGGCACGACAAAAAACTGAAGAGGAATTGCTTGAGGAAGAAACTGGCGAGGAAGGCGTAGATATTGACGTCGATCTTCCTAGAAAAAAAATAAGGTCTCTCGACATGCTCTCGGGCGGGGAGCGAGCGCTTACCTCCATTGCATTGCTTTTTGCAATGTCGGCAGTCAATCCTCCGCCGTTCCTAGTTTTAGACGAAACCGATGCCGCTCTTGATGAAGCAAATTCGCAGCGTTATGCAAAAATGCTTGAGAACCTTTCAAGGACATCACAGCTTATAGTTATTACGCACAACCGAACGACAATGAGGACCGCCGGAATTCTATATGGAGTTACGATGGGCTCCGATGGAATTTCAAAATTATTATCAATTAAATTCGAAGAAGCTGGTACATTGATTAAATAGTTATTATAAGTAATATAAATATATGAATATATATAAAAAATTCATTTCAAATTATCTTATTTTATCGCTTTTTGCGGCAATCCCTGTTTTTGGGGCATTTCCAAAAATAACCCCTCCAGAAACATCGCGAGTAATAGTTACATATGATGAAGATGTATCTGATTCGGCCAGGGATTCGGTGTTGGGTAATTTAAATTCAAAAAGAATAAAGCGGCTATCAAGGGCTATACGTGCTGATGTTTTGGATGGAATCCCCGAAAAAGACATTTTTAAATTAAAATCTGATAGCAGGGTTGTCAGGGTTGAAAAAGACGCAATCGCAATGATTCAGGCGAGGGTTTCGGCGCAGGCCGTTGATACTCTGCCCTGGGGAATTGATAAAATTGACGCGGAGCTGGTTTGGCCGCTTGGAAATCAAGGGGATCCGATTAGGGTCGGTGTAATAGACACCGGTATTTCAAGTTCTCATCCGGATTTAATAGCGAATATAAAAGGAGGCATTAATACCATAAATTCCAGAAGGGGATGGAATGATGATAATGGGCATGGTTCACACGTGGCCGGAATTATTGCCGCGTTAAAAAATGGATCGGGTGTAGTTGGCGCCGCCCCAAGTTCCGATCTTTATGCAATAAAAGTTTTGAATTCGTCGGGAAGCGGTTATGTCTCGGATATTATTGAAGGAATTGACTGGGCAATTATGAAAAATCTCCAAATAATAAATATGAGCCTTGGAACTACGGCAAATCTTGCATCTTTCCATGATGCCGTAACAAGAGCAAACAATGCCGGTATAATTCAGGTTGCGGCAGCGGGCAATGACGGGGCTGGAGTTATATATCCAGCCGCGTATCCGGAAGTGATTGCGGTAACCGCGAGCGACCAGTCAGACAATATTGCTTCTTGGTCAAGCCGAGGTCCGGAAGTGGATTTTGTGGCACCCGGAGTAAATATATTTTCTACTTACTCGGGAAAAAGATATGCCACATTGAGCGGAACTTCCATGGCCGCACCGCACGTCGTGGGTTCACTAGCACTCGTCCTTAATTCACCCATCGGTACATTTGATGAAAACGGAAATGGTAAATGGGATTTTTCTGAAGCAGTAGCAAAATTGAAAGTAGGAGCTGTCGATCTCGGAACAGTTGGGTTTGATAACCTCTATGGCTGGGGCAGAATTGACATTTTCGACTCGCTTAAGTAATCTATTTGAATGTTAATGATTAGATTACAGCGCGTCGGGAGGAAGAATGATCCTTCTTTTCGTGTGGTTGTTACCGACTCAAGAAATTCGCCAAAAAGCGGGCGATTCGTTGAAATTGTAGGTTCCTACGATGCCAGAAAAGACCGTGCAGAATTAAAAAAAGAGCGGATCTTGGATTGGATTTCCAAAGGCGCAAATCCATCAAGCACCATCCACAATCTCCTAATTGAGAAGGGTGTAATTGAAGGAAAAAAAATTGACGTATCATCGAAACCGATAACAACAACGGCTAGTTCTACAGCTAGTACGGAGGGAGAACAAAAGTAGTTGACTTTCTGTTTAATTTGCTATATTATATAAGTTAGGGTCGAGTTTATTGGTTTTTTTATAGAAACATTGTGATGGCAGAAAAATTCGGAGACCAGGAATTTCTTGAGTTTGTTGTGAAATCTCTGGTTGATAATCCGTCTGATGTCAAAGTCGGCCGAACGGTTGACGAAATGGGGGTTTTATTGAACCTCAAACTGAACCCGCAAGACATGGGTAAGATAATCGGACGAAACGGAAATACTGCGAAAGCGATCCGGACTCTTTTAAGAGTCGTTGGAATGAAGAATCACGCGAGGGTAAACCTTAAAATTGAGGAACCCGAGGGCGGTTCTCCAAGACCAAGGGAAGCATCGAACAGTATGGACAAGGTGATGGAAGATCTTAAACTCTAATTTCTTAAGATTTTAAAAGCCCCGTCGTGAAATGCGACGGGGCTTTTTGTTGGTCCTTTTTGTTGGTCACGGCGGTGGGGCGTAATCCTGAAGCACGTCCCTTTTCGCTTTTACCTGACCCAAGTAGTAGCCCATTCGGCCTATTGCCCAAATAAAAAATATGGGCAGGAAAGGCGTTAAATAAGTAAGCGCCGAAAATTTCCCCCAGTAAAGGAACCCGAAAAAAAATAGAACAAGGGAAATCAGAGCATGCAGGATAGACTTTTTTGCCTTTACCCTAAGCTCCCTAATCTCCCTATAATTAGGGAGGCGGAACGTCGTGTGTATAGTAGCCATAACATGCCTCCTTTTTTGAATATAACTATCATAATTTGTTCCGGGTATCTCCCATAACCCATCCCTCACGGATGCGCTCTTTCTTGGCTTTATTTGGAATAATAAATTTATAGATCAAAGCCACTCCAGAAATAAGGATGAGTGCCAAGAGAAATGCTAACACAATCTCACGAGTAACATACATGAATGGATGAGTTTCTAAATAAAGATCAAAAAAATGATTATAAACCAGGAAAAGTGCCGTGAGGATAGCGGCGAAATAAAATTTAAATCTCATTTTCGTAGCCTCCTTTCTTTCAGGAAAACTTTACCGTATAATATTTTCCATGTCAAAGATCAGTTTCAATATAATAACAATCTTCCCTAAAATATTCGATTCGTATTTTTCTGAATCAATCATTAAGCGCGCCGTAGAAAAAAAGAAAGTAGCGATTAAAATCCATAATCTGCGGGATTTTTCGGCAGATAAAAAACACCACAAAGTCGATGACCGGCCGTTTGGCGGGGGAGCGGGAATGGTGTTAATGGCAGAACCGATTTTGCACGCCGTCAAAAAAGCCCAACTTGGAAACCGAGAGTCCAAGTTAGCAAAAGTAGTAATTTTTTCCGCAAAAGGGAAACAGTTCAATCAGAAAATGGCGTATGATTGGTCGCGAAAATATAATAATTTTATTTTTATTACCGGGAGATATGAAGGAATTGATGAAAGGGTTACGAAAATTTTAAAAGCCGAAGAAATTTCTATCGGGCCGTACATCACGACCGACGGGGATGTCGCCGCGATGATTGTTGTTTCCGCGATCACACGATTAATACCAAATGTAATAAATTGGTCTTCGCTTGAAGACGAATCATTTTTTAGAAAAACTCTCCACTTGGAAACCGAGTTTCCAAGTGGAAGCTCGGTTTCCAAAAAACTTGAATATCCGCACTATACGCGGCCGGAAAAGATTACATGGAAGGGAAAAAGATATAAGGTCCCAAACGTCTTATTATCTGGGAATCACGCTGAAATTGAAAAGTGGAGGAATAAAAACAGAAAATAAAAGGACGCCCCCCTTGGAGGTGTCCGTAGATTGAAAACGTTTTCTGCCGGTATTGCAGCCGAATGGTGTTGACAAGACATTTTGACTTCCTATAATAGGTTTGATGAGATGCAATGATTAAATAGTATTATTTTTCAGTGCGCCCGCGACTCTCCATGTTATATGGGAAGTCGCGGTTGCATTTTAGATAGCAGCTTAACAATTTGAACACACATAAATTATATAAATAGGACATAGAGAAATTTTCTCTTTTGTCCCGTTCATTCATTATTGAGAGTTTGATCCTGGCTCAGGATGAACGCTGGCGGTGTGGATAAGGCATGCAAGTCAAACGGTCTAATATTTTTTAGCAATAAAAGATATTGGATAGTGGCAGACGGGGTAGTAACACGTGGGAACTCACCCCAGAGACGGGCATAACCCCGCGAAAGCGGGGCTAATTACCGATAGTCTCGTAAGAGTAAATCACTTAGATTGGCTCTGGGAAAGGCCTGCGGGCTATCAGCTTGTTGGTGAGGTAATGGCTCACCAAGGCTATGACGGCTAGGGGGCGTGAGAGCGCGACCCCCACCAATGGAACTGCGACACGGTCCATACTCCTACGGGAGGCAGCAGTCAAGAACATTGGACAATGGGCGAAAGCCTGATCCAGCGACGCCGCGTGCGGGAAGAAGCTCTTCGGAGCGTAAACCGCTTTTATAGGGGAGGAACGTA
This sequence comes from Candidatus Giovannonibacteria bacterium, assembly GCA_016176285.1. Taxonomy (GTDB): domain Bacteria; phylum Patescibacteriota; class Minisyncoccia; order JACPKW01; family UBA11713; genus JACOXM01. The sequence continues at coordinate 13,689 of JACOXM010000014.1, forward strand.
AGTGACTGTACCCTAAGAATAAGGCCTTGCTAACCTCGTGCCAGCAGCCGCGGTAAGACGAGGAGGCCAAGCGTTATCCGGATTTACTGGGCGTAAAGGGTGTGTAGGGGGTCGAGTTAGTCTCTGTTTAAATTTTCGGGCTTAACCCGAAAGCTGGCGGAGAAACGGCTCAACTTAGAGGGTGCCAGAGGCAAATGGAACTCATGGTGTAGGGGTGAAATCCGTTGATATCATGGGGAACACCAAAGGCGAAGGCAATTTGCTGGGGCATTCCTGACCCTGAAACACGAAAGCGTGGGGATCAAAAAGGATTAGATACCCTTGTAGTCCACGCCCTAAACGATGCACGCTAGGCATCCGAAGTATCGACCCTTCGGGAGCCTGAAGCTAACGCGTTAAGCGTGCCGCCTG